>PBXE01000026.1 GCA_002727485.1 Methanobacteriota archaeon
GGTAGGCGATTTTCCGCATCAAAACTGTACTTACCTCCCATTGGTTTACCATCTTGCATCAGAATTCCCGTTTCTTTCCTAACACGTTGGTAGAATTTATCCATCCTAAACGGAGGTTCATTCCCAACCGTTTCAGTGAACCACTCACGCTTGGTTAACCAGCCATCATGTTCAAGGATGCTGATATTTCCTGCTTCTACCAATGGTTTAATTTCAAACCTCAAACTTCTTTCTGCAGGGTTAACCATCTTGATAGAACCTACTTCCTGACATAATCTTGTTAATTCGTCATGGTAGTTGCCATCTGTGAAACGATACATCACGGGATGTCCTAAGTCCTCTGCTTCCTTGGCAAAATGTCGCATGTTTGATAACAGCAATGCAAGTTTTTGCTTGTGATAATTCAATGAGTTACCTTTGGCTTTTGACTCAATGAGAATTAATCCGTTTTTGGCTCTGTCACCGTTAGACCAAGGAAATATGTCATGATTTAGTTGGTCATAAGCCACAAAATACCAAGTGACACTATCATCGACCATGCATGGTACTGATTCAAGATAGAAATAAAGCCCTGTTTATCTTTCAGCAATTTTGATGATTCAATTTGATTACGAATCTACAATCACTCATCTGAGTTCTCTTCTGATTGATGCTTTGTTGAGCCAAAGAGATTATCCAACCATTTAGGAGACCACCAGTTGGCTTTGCCCATCAATCTCATTGTAGCAGGAACTACCAATGCTCTAACAATTGTCGCATCCAATAATATCGCTAACGCTAGACCGAATCCAATCTGCTTCAATATTACTACCGATGAAAGACCAAAGGCACTGAATACAACGACCATAATCGCCGCTGCTCCAGTGATTAGGCGGCCTGTCTTCTGCAACCCATTCGCTACCGCTAGTGTGTTGTCGCCAGTTCTCTCCCACTCTTCATGGATTCTTGATAGCATTAACACTTCATAATCCATCGATAGCCCAAATACAATACAGAACAAAATCACAGGGTTAGTAGTTTCAATAGGTTGTGGTGTGAAATTTAGGAAGTCAGCACCATAACCCCATTGGAAAACAAACACAAGCATACCAAATGATGCTGATACTGACAATATGTTCATGACTATCGCTTTGATTGGTATGATTACACTTCTTACTTGAATAAATATTAGCACAATTGTTGCAATTAGAATGAAAGCAATTGCGATTGGCAGACTCTCAACTATAGCATCTAGAACATCTAATGAGTAAGCAGCGAAACCTGCAACCTTGAGAACTCCATCATCGCCCATTTGTAAATCGTCGAGTAATTCGCCTCTTTCTGAACGGACGTCTGAAACAAAACTTCGACTATCTTCTCCAGTTATTGGCCCGTCTAGTGAGAATATCATGTATGTGATATTATTTGATAGGAATTGAGTACGGACATATTCTCTAGTTGCAATTGTCTCATTATCGAGGAATTCATCAGGTGTCTGCCAAAATTGCAAAACTTCTGTTTCGTTCATGGTTGAATCTGGTAAGGCATATCCAAAGGCATCCAAAACCCGATCATCGTCAAGGTAATTGACCATCCAACGATGTACTGAAACTAAATTTTCTTCCGCAAGCGGATCTTCCCCATCAAAATCAATCACTATCATTGCCGCATTTACCGCATCCTCTGGCCATTTCTCATCCATCAGTTCAAAACCAATTCTAGTCTCATCATCCGGTGGTAGAGCATCTCTAGATGCGATAGAGAAGTCAGCTTGTAAAAACGGTAGACCTGCTCCTAACAAAATAACCAATGTAGGGATTAACACTGCCCAAGGTCGCTCCATAACAAAGTTAGCAATCCTTGCCCATGCACCGTCTTCTTGCTCATTCTCTGTACTGAACGCGAATGGTATTTTCCCATTGAATACCCTATGACCTAACATGACCATTATTGCTGGTAAAACAATGACTGAAAAGACCATAGCAATGCTTACTGCCAAAGTACCGCCAATACCTAAACTAGGCAATCCTGTATTTTCAAAAAATAACATTCCCATCAATCCGATAGCCACTGTTATGCCACTGAAGAATACCGCTTTACCAGCAGTTGCGACTGTCATTGCAGTCGAAGTGCGTATATCTCGTCCAAGATTGAGTTCTTCTCTAAATCGATTAACCATGAATAAAGAATAATCTACTGAAACACCTATGCCAATTAGTGTAATTATATTGAGAGAATATTGGGTTACATCTGTTACGTTAGAAAGCCAAATTGTAACTCCCATTGCTGAAATTACAGTCAACATGGCTACGCCTATTGGCAATACTGCGGCCACTAAGGTACCAAATACGATTCCAAGAATAATCAAAGACAAGGGTCCAGAAATCAATTCTGCTTTAATCAAATCTTCTTGGATTCTTGTGTCAAAAACCACATCTATTGATATGCCACCAGTACGCCATGAATTGAATTCGCTATCTACTTGAATATTATCCCAGTTATCGGAAAAGAGTTGCTTTGCTTCCTTGCGATCAAGATATATGGTAACAATATTTTTTGCCCAAAACCCATCTTCATCTTGGTGAACAAATTTTTCTCGCTTGTCGCCTGAGGTATCCCATGAATATTCAATCGTTACATCATCCATAACCGCATAGTCTTTCAAAGCTTCAGTCACCGCAGCCTGCCACTCTGGAGAGGAGTCATCTAATGTTGGATGATTGATCAATAGAGTGAATCTCTCCACTCCTTCCTCATCAGAAGCAAAAGCGCTGTCACGCAAATCACCGGCTTCGACTGACTCTAGGTCTCCTTCACCCCAGGCTTCAGCCCAATTTGGACCCATTGAGATTAAAGAACCCAACAATAGACATGAAAAAATACCGATAATCAAGATTTTTTTATGATGATCATAAACGGTCTCTCCGAGTTTGTAAAACGCTCTACCTTCAAGCATTTTTGGGTCGGTTGACCAGTCCATGAGTGCTCCGGATAGAATTCAATATTTCAATTAATGTTTTACTAAGTGAGAAAATTCACACCAAGATACGAGATTTGATAAAATAACAGACTTGCATCATGCCATGGCAAGAGCACTTTTGGGCGGCGGTTGTTTTTGGTGTACTGAAGGTGCATTCAAGCGAATGAAAGGTATTTCATCGGCATTACCTGCCTATGCAGGGGGAGAAACAATCAACCCAGACTATCGTTCAGTTTGTGATGGAATAACTGGACATGCCGAAATCGTGGAAGTTGTGTTCGACGAATCTATCATACCCTATGATACCATACTAGATGTGTTCTTTACCGTACATGACCCAACTCAACTAAACCGACAAGGCAACGATGTAGGTACACAATACCGAAGTTGCATTATGCCTTTGAGTGAGGAACAAAAAGAAATTGCAGTGCAAAAAATAACTGAACTACAACCCGTTTTCGATAACAAAATAGTCACTACAATAGAAGAACCGATAAATTTTACAATAGCTGAAGAATACCATCATGATTATTATGCAAGAAATCCATATCAAGGCTACTGTATGGCTGTTGTAGGGCCAAAGATTGCTAAGATAAGGAAAAAATTTGCCCACTTGCATTGAGGGTCAAATTCAATAGACGGCTATTACAGGCAAGGGTCATGGTGAATAATGTACCAACACCTCCGACACCCGTTAATGAGCCTGTACTAGGCTACTTGCCAGGTAGTAAAGAGCGAGCCGAATTAAAGGCAGAACTACTGAAACAAAGCAATGAAGTAGTGGAAATACCGTGTATTATCAACGGTGTTGAAGTCTACACCGATAACATAGTTGAACAAGTCATGCCACATAATCACAGTCATGTTATTGCTAGAGTGCACATGGCTGGAGAAAAAGAAGTAAATGATGCAATTAACGCATCTCTTGAAGCCCATGAAGCGTGGTCTACAATGCCATGGGAAGCAAGAGCGGCAATCTTCCTAAAAGCGAGCGAACTGCTCAGAGGAGAATACCGAGCAAAAATCAATGCTAGCACTATGATTAATCAATCTAAAACATGCCATCAAGCCGAGATCGATTCTGCTTGTGAATTGATTGATTTCTGGCGATTCAACGTTCAATATGCAAGAGAAATTTATGAGGATTTACAACCGCCGGTCTCGCCATCAAGTATGTGGAATTCAAGCGAAGTAAGACCTCTTGAAGGATTTGTCTTCTCAGTTACTCCGTTTAATTTTAGCAGTATTGCAGCCAACTTACCATCATCTGCCGCAATTATGGGCAATACTGGAGTTTGGAAGCCTAGCCGTAATTCCTACTTATCGAACTATTTTCTCATGCGTCTTATGATGGATGCTGGCCTACCTGATGGAGTAATCAACTTCATACCGGGTAAAGCAAGCATGGTTGGCGATATTTGTCTTTCACATCCAATGCTTGCTGGAATTCACTTTACTGGTTCTACTTCGGTGTTTAGACAAATGTGGAAAGATGTTGCTAATAATCTAGCAAACCTACGCTCTTACCCAAGAATTGTCGGTGAAACCGGTGGTAAAGATTTCATTGTAGCACATCCAAATTGTGACCATCAAGCGCTAACTGTTGCTCTAATTAGAGGGGCATTCGAATACCAAGGACAAAAATGCAGTGCAGCAAGTAGAGCTTACATTCCTGAGTCAGTGTGGAATTCAATTAAGGATAATTATGTCAGTGAAGTTGCCAAGATTTCAGTGGGGGATCCCAAGGACTTCTCAAATTTCATGGCTGCAGTTATTGATCGAAAGTCTTTCGATAATATCGCTGGATACATTGACAGAGCAAAACAAGATTCCGGATGTGAAATAATTACAGGAGGTAGTTATGACGATTCGACTGGTTATTTCGTTCAACCAACCACCATTGTTTGTTCAGATCCAAAATATGAATCTATGGCACAGGAAATTTTCGGCCCTGTTCTATCTATCTATGTCTACCCGGACCACGAATTTACAGAGACTCTCAAACTTTGTGATGAAACCTCCGAATACGCATTGACTGGTTCAATTTTCGCAACTAATCGAGAGGACATACAGACTGCAATGGCTGCATTGCGTTACTCTGCTGGAAACTTTTACATCAATGACAAACCAACAGGCGCAGTCGTAGGCCAACAACCATTCGGTGGGGCAAGAGGCAGTGGTACAAATGATAAGGCTGGCTCTCCACTCAATCTGTTGAGATGGGTAAGTCCGAGGTCAATCAAAGAAACATTTGCCCCCCCTCATGATTGGACTTATGGTTTCCTAAACGAGTGAAGTGGTAACTTCTTACTCTTGTCCACATTGTTTACAGATTCTGTAAGAACCTTGGGCTCATAGTTGCTGCTAATGAGTGATATTAACCACCAACCTACTGATAACAAAGGCGTAGAAATAAACATCAGCAGACACAAGAACACGATTACATTACTCTGAGCAAGTTGCCATGACCACCATCCAGAAAAAATCATTGCAAGGATAAAAAATATTCTTGCCGCTTCGCTTGGAGTTGCCCAGCCACGATGGTCTTTCCTTGGCGCAAACAAATATTCGGCCGCACTCATTGAGAGTGCTGTTCACTGTTGTCATAAAAATCCCTGTTTAACTATTGATGGCGATGAATTATTCAAATGAAACCTCTAGGGCCAACCCCGCAGTGATGATTGCTTTGGCCGACTGCTGATTTTTCAGTGACGAGTGATGGGCGAACTGAGCGGGACAATTAACTCACAAAGGGAGAATTATGCTTGGAGTTCCACAAACGGGTTTATCTCCATCGCCCAAGAATCTCTACCTATCGCAAAAGTCATCGCCATGGAAGACCGTTTTTTCAATGTTGACGTCTGTATTTATTCTGTTCTTTTTTGTTCAAATTTTCGTGGCAGCATTGTTTGGTTTTGTTGATGGAGATATGGATGGAGACTTAGGTCCAATGGACCCTCTATTGGTCATTTTTGGCACAATTTGTTCTACTCCATTTCTATTGTTTTTCCTATTTCTACGCAAACCAAAACTTGCTCATATAGTTAGGTTAGAGGCAAATCCGCATGGCAGTAATGCTCACTATATCACTCCAGGAACCTTAATCCAATCACCAACTGCAACGGTATTACAGCATCATTTGGTTCACAATACTGCACCACTAGAAATGCCAAGTGTGAAGCAATTATGGGTCATATTTTCGATTGGAGTGGTTGTTTCTAGCGTTTTTATGCTGCCACTACTAGTAACTGGAATCAATCCATTGACAATACTGTTGTTTCTTATCATTGCATTACCGGCTTGGATCTTGGGTTTTTCGACCCCAGTATTCGCATGGTGGTCGACATCAAACGAGTATTTTGGATTGAGCACGACAAGAAGACAAGGTGAATGGATGCTGATTGCTGGAATGTTGTCAACATTACCTGCCTTACTAATCAATTCTTTAATCTCTCCAATTTTGATCAATTTCCTAGGGCTTTCTGTAACCGATGAATACAGTTTAGGATTTGGAATGATATTATTCCTATCTGCACCGATTGGTGAAGAAATTTCCAAAGCCATAGCAGTTCTATTCCTTGCAAGATTCATAGATTCACCAAAACGTGGTTTTCAAATTGGCTTCTCAGTAGGACTAGGTTTTGCTTTACTTGAAAATATGATATACATCCTTGGCTCGATTTTGGCTGGCGAAGGTGCTGCAATTAGTTTCGTTTTTACTGCAGTGTTAAGGGCAATTGGCTCAATTCCCGGACATGCGACATGGACAGCAATATCAGGATATGCAATTGGCCATTATGTAATTAGCAAACGCTGGCATAAACGCAGTTTAGGTATTTTTGATAAATCAAAAACTCAACAAGATAGCCAATGGATTTTGTTTGATGCAAAATCTGGTCAACCAATGATATCATCTAAATCAGAAAGAGAATTACCAATTTTGCCAAAGTGGTTATCCGCTGGCTCCAATAAAACAATCAAAATTACCAGTAATCCATTCAAGGCTGTAGGAATTGCAATACTGCTTCATGCGATGTGGAATGGTTCTCTATGGACTATTAGCGTTATTCTTCAGGATACTTCTACAGTTATTCAACTACTGGCAAATTTATTGACAATAATAATCCTAATTATCCTACTATGGACCATATTAAGGAGACTAGTACCGTTTGCTATCTCGGAAAATGATGTTGTTTAGAAATAAACGCCGAACTTTAGCCATATTTAGGGAAGCAAATTTAAGTCAGCCTTTGCGGAGTGTACTTGGGGAAATGCATGGATTACCTACTGGAAGGCATCAACCAAGGTAACTTGGTCATCACTTCTGTCGTCATGTTATTCCTTGTTGTTGCTTCAACAAAAGCCCGCTTTTTAGATGGTGCCGGAGTAGCTGCTGCCGTGTTTGTCGGGCTTCTAGTAGGAGTGTTGGGCCATTGGACTTGGCTACTGATTCTTCTTGCTTTCTTGGTATTTTCCCACTATGCAACCAAATGGAAATTTGATGAGAAAAAGGCTAGGAATATGTCTGAAAGCGATGACGGCCATCGTGGCTGGGTCAATGTATTTGCCAATGGAGGAATACCTGCATTAATTGCTACTGGAGCATTTATCACAGAAGAATGGGAATATGGATTGTGGATGTTTGGCGCTGCTGTTTCAGTAGCTGCTGCGGATACTTTTGCCAGTGAATTTGGTTGCTTAGATGACAATGTCAGAATGATTACTACATTCAAGAAATGTGAACCTGGAATAAATGGTGGATTTTCAAAGACGGGGCAAATAGCGGCACTTTCCGGTGCGCTAATCATCGGTTTGATGACCTTTGGCGCTTGGTATTTAACTAACTTAGATGAATCAATAAATGATGGAATATCATTGATGGCTGCAGTAATTTCCATAGGTTGGATCGGTTGTCAAATTGATAGTTTCTTGGGTGCATGGTTTGAGAATAGAGGATACCTTACCAAGGGTGGTGTGAATGCCCTTGCTATTACTTCTGGAATGCTAATTATGTTCGCTTGGCTAAATACATGATAGTTAACCAAGAGGCAGATAGTTATTCAACTAATACCAACTCGAACTATCATGGCCAACCGAAGAATTAGCATCATCTTGCTAGTTTTGCTGATTGGCGTAATCGCATCTTCCACTGTTACTGCTCAAGATGATTCCTACGGACCGGGATACATTGATTGGGAAGTTAATCCGGTAGAACAGTTATTTGTTGAAGGAATGACTGAATCATCAGCCATTTTACAGAGAGAAAGACCCGACCAAACCGAAGGTGGCATTAGCCTCGACCCGTTATTCAATGGAGATATATTCACAATTCAAAGTGAACCTGTACAAACTGCATTTTCCCAAACTATCAAAATGAGTGTTTTCTTTTCAGTTTATCTTGATGATAATGTTGGCCCAGAGACTTGTTTTAGACAACAAACTACTAGTTTGCAACTTTCTGATGCATCAACGACTCTTACCTACACAGTTAGTCTAGGAGGCGAACAAATATACCAAGAATCTGTAACAAACATCGTCGATGAAATTACTCCCGGCCAAGCAATGAATTTCTCAGGCCCTGAAAATGAAATGAACATTACAGCAAATCCCGGTGATGTTTTCACATTATCACTCAGTGCTGTACATAATTGCCTAGGTTCCAGTGTAATGGTACAGTGGGGCGGAGGTCCGGAACCTCAAAATTCTGGAGGAATAATCATGGTTGGTGTACTATATCAACCTGAAATACGTATGATTCTAGATGAAGCTAATATTGCCCACATAGAATTTGACCCACTAATGCCATGGGGTGCTAGCGATATCAAAGACATAAAGTGGGAAATTTGGGGGCCTCTCAAAGATTATGAAAGAAGATCATTGTCAAATGATAATAAATTAGAGGATTCAACTGGAAAAACCCTAACAATTAGACAAATTGGCGACAATGAGTCAATTTGGACCTGGTCTGGTAAAAAAGTACTTGATAAAGGCGAGTTGAACCTCGAAATGTGTGTTAGAACAATTTATGGTGATTTGAATAGTGAGTGTCATGCATTTGGAATTCTACGCTTTGAAGTTACTGACGAGGATACTGGATTCCTCAATGCAAAGCTAATATTGAGTTTGTCTGCTTTAATCGCATTGTTAGCCTTTGTTGGTAGTGCGTTTAACCAAGGTCTCTTGATTCCAATTCCAATCTTAAGTGCTTTAGCAGTAATGATGCTACTATTCGTTCCAACCGCATTTAGTCAAAATAATCTAGGAGCTGATGCTGCTATCTATGAGAACACTCGGATTCCGAATGCTGAGTTATTTGACGAAAATGGAGAATCTTACACCATTACGGAGTTGTTTGATGGCAGAGACGCTCTGGTTATTGGTATTGGTTTGCCGGCCTCTGAGAACCTAATCGAACAATCAAATCAGTTCAATGTAACTCTAGATAAATACGGCGATGATGTGGCTATAATCCATGTATTATCTGGCATGAATCCAATGAATTCTGATATTATTCAGATGCGTCAACAACTCAATACCTCATGGCCAATATTAATTGACAGAGATGAGCAGTTCGCTTCGACATTACCAGATGGAGTGTCTGATTCGGTAGTTATCGTTGACAAAGCAATGCATGTGACTTATTCTAAGACACCTGTAGCATATTCTGATGATATTAGTGAGGCTATCGATGACATCCCGGCAGGAGGCTCACAAAACCTTGGTGCTTACTTTGCTATGCTGATTGGACCTGGATTATTCCTCTTCTTCATCGCGCTACCAAGAGAGGGTTGGACTCCGCCAGATGAACCACTTCCACCTGGTTCATTGTGGGCTTCTATCATTGGTGCTGGAGCGGCTGGAATTCTACTTGTCAATTTACCAACATTGATTGCCACATTATTACCCATTGGCTCAGGTCTACTTTTCTATCTAGATATCGTAATGATGCTATGGTTTGTGGAAATGGCGTTCTTTACCGCCAAGAATGGCAAACCATTCGAAGCGGCGATTTTAGCCAAAATAATTCATGGACTATATCCTAAACATTTCCAAGACTGGCGACCATTGGAAGATATGGAAAGAGATTTATTGATTGGTATTTGGTTCGGTTGGTTTGGTTTACTAGCCTTCCCTGCATTATTCCCACAGGCCGTTGGAGCTGCATTCCTAAGTGGCTTTGGTGGAATAATTAGATCGGTTATTTCACTTGTTCTAATTCTTGTTTTGGGTGGCTTAGCGGTACTATCGCTCAGGTTGATTGCCGCCGTTGGGGGACCTATTTCTCGATTGTTTGGTAGGTTTGGAGCCGAGTCATTCACTCAGTTTGTTGGATGGTTAATTCTACCATTGGCAATTTGGGTAACAATTAATTCTGTCCTCGCAAGCATAAATGCTGGACTGTTGTGATAACCTTTACAACGGTAGATGTATAGCAAATGGCTCATGAATAGTTACTTGTCTGAATGGAGTTTGACTAGACGCAAGATATTCACAAATTGTGCAAGAAGATTCGCAAAGCAATATTTTTTTATCGAAAAAAGAAGAGATTTCAAAAAAAGAAATATTTCTTTTGTCTCTTATTCTGATTTAATGATAAAGTGTACAAGAAGTGTATTGTTTGAATTGTTGACTGATTTACATAAAGGAGTATATTGGAGCGATAAGGTGATAATTTCAAAAATGCGCTTCCATGTAAATGTAAATATCTCATCAAAAATTCAGCAGAAGATTTCTTTGAAGAGGAAAAATCAATTGATTCTTCATGGATATCGACGAATAAAGAAATTAATGAAACAAAAAACATTAAGAAAAATTGTTGACAAATCGATAAAAGAATGGAGTTTCCATGACCGTGTTCAATCAACTAAATTTGGTCATCTTGATGTCTATTGTTCACCCGACATAGTTTATCGTGAAGGTTCTGTTTGGCACTTAGTGCGAATAAATTTCCAATCTGAACATAAGCAACCATTTCTAGACTTAGAGTTGTGTAGTATGCTTCTATGGTCTAAGGGAAACCAATACTTACCAAAATTAAATGAAAAATTTGTGATTCATGGACTATCATGGCGCAAAGGAAAATGGTTTTACAAGAAAATAAGACCGAATCAAAAGTTATTGCAAGAGACTAAACAATTACTGGAAAAAGATGTTCATAACTTCAATATTCTACGTCAAGATTTCTATAGAAGCCAAGATTACGATTCATTACCTCTAGCAAAAACAAAATTGTACTGCAAGCGTTGCCCTTACAAAATAAATTGTCCAGTCAATAGAGAAATCAGATGAATTTTGGCGATCATCCTGTTAAATCATCTAAAACTGCGTTAACATCAGATGCTTTGGTGACTCCACTGGCCAGCAATACTCCCTCAGCACCAAGCTNAATNGCCATTCTAACATCTGCACCGTTCTTNACCCCTGCACCACACAANACTCGCACATTAGGATTNGTTGACTTGACTGCTGCAACNGTATCTGAGACGATTGCTGGATCGGCAGTTGTTACTGAAATATCACCGCCAATTAATTCAGGTGGCTCAACGGCAATAAACGTCGGTCCAAGTTTAGCCAGNGCTATTGCTTCCTCAACATCTGCAGCACAAGCACAGATTGGGAAATCTTCTGGTAGCATAGACATGAGTTTTTCAACATGCTCTAAGNTAACCTTGTGNTCTGCGTGGTTGATAATTGTACCAACTGCNCCATGNTGCAACGCTAANTCTGGTTCAAGCCATCCGGTATGACTTCCTTTNCCTACNGGGTCAAGATGTTGAGACCAAACCTCAACATTTGTCACAGACTTAGAAATTGAAGATAAGTCAAAAGCAGAAGCAACAGCAATCATGCGGAATTCTCTATCGGTAAATTTGTCCATTTCTTTGGCAAGAGATAATGCAGAATCTCCACTTGCGGTTTCGTAAGTTTTGAAATTGACAACAATTAGTGGCTTGTTCATGTTATTTGGCAAGACAAGTTGCTTTTTGAGTTCTTCCACAAAAACATCATCAATTATTCGATTGGCCATGTACAGTTACTCAACTTTGTACCATTAGGCATTATTGAATTGTGAGCAACAATCACATTGTCTAAAATACAATTATCACCTATTTCACAATCCCTACCTATCAAACTACGAACTATCTTACAATCATTCTGAATTATTGAATTACTGAGTATAGTTGATTCAGAAACCGTTGAACTACCAAGTTTTACTTGTGTACCGATCATTGATTGATTGATTCTTTGATTTGCTGATAACTTTGACTCGCTTGCGAACCAAGAATTTGATACTGCATTACCAGTAGTATATCTCGCTTCATCAATACACCTAGTAACTGCATTAATCCAAGACTCCTTAGTTCCAGCATCAATAAAGTAGCCACCAAATTGCATTCCATTTAGTTGTCTTGCTTCAGCCAACTTAGGAAAAACATCACGTTCTAGTGAATGTTTACCCTTTGGCATATAATCAAAAATATCTTCCTCAAAAATGTATGATCCTGCGTTAATTAAATTTGAGAACACTTCTGCAGGCTTCGGCTTTTCTTTGAATTTGGTGATTTTATTTTCATCGTCAATCCCAACAATCCCAAATCGTGTTGGATCATCGACTTCCCAAAGTCCTAAACTACCGATTCCGCCATTTGATTTGTGTAGTGATAACAATTGTCCGACATCTAAAGAAGAGATAATATCACCATTGAAACAGGCAAATGTGCCGCTAACAACATCTCGGCAATTACCAAGTGCTCCTCCGGTACCTAGTGGTTCTGTTTCATTAACGATTCTTACATCAAAGTCACAATCTATAGAATCGAAGTAAGACTTGATCATTTCTACCTTGTAACCACCTGCAACAACTACTTCATCAATCAAATCTGATGGTACTGTGTAGATAACCTGCTCTAACAAGGTTCTATCCAGCATTGGCAGCAAGGGTTTGGGTACTGAATTAGTCCACGGCCTAAGTCGTGAACCTACCCCGCCCGCTAGAACCACTACTTGCATTGGATGGCGGTTCGCGGTAGAGTCTTTGAATCAATCCGTTGATTTCTCAGTCTTTGAGTCATTCTTTTCATCCGGTTCTGGAACTGAGTAGTCGATACCACAACTTCGGCAAACCTGATTGTCATCCCAATCACATTGCCTCTTACAACTCATAAAATCAAGCCTTCCACTTAACCGAGCATCCAATTGATTCTGTTTCTGAGATAGCTGGCGAGTGGCCATCTAGCATGGCATCTATTGCATCTTTTAACTCGCTAGTTGATACTTGACTTGGATCTCTTGGCGAATCATCCATTCTGCCGCGATAAACAAGTGTATTATCGCTATCGAATAAGAAAAATTCTGGAGTCCTTTTTGCTCCATATGCATGAGCTATTTCTTGTGATTCATCATACAAATATGGATATGGCATTCCATTTCCAGCTCTTTTTACCATATGTTCGAATGAATCATTTGCGTATACTGAGGCATCATTTGAGTTTATTCCAACAAACCCAATCTGATTGGATTTACAGTATTCTGACATCCTGTTCATTCTTTCTACGCTTGCAACCACATATGGACAATGATTGCATTCAAAGACTAATACCAGACCATTTTCCATCACAGATTGTTCTAGAGTGAGTGACTGTCCACCGATTTCTTCATTTGCATTTTTCAAAGAATATTCAACTGCCTTATCACCAATATTGAGTGTCATGA
>PBXE01000027.1 GCA_002727485.1 Methanobacteriota archaeon
TACCCTACCTTATTCTACAGGGATTAGTGCCTCTGATGGTTTCCATCTTAGATATGATTCACCTCCTACTGCTGATCAGATATCTAATGACTGTCTCGGAATACCTTCGAACAACTATGGATTGGCTGGGACTTCTAGTACTGCAACAAATGCTGACGGATGGGCTGAATTAGCCGCAAATTTAGCAATTTATTCAAACGAATATGTAGAAATAGAATTTGTTCTAGAGAATGCTGATACAGAACAACCAGTGGCATTTACTGGCAAATCAGGATGGTATATTGATGATTTCCAAATTGGTGAATCTTATGCTTCGGTTGGCGAGATGACAGTCAATTACATACAGCCACCCAGCGACTTTGATGACAAGCAACCTAATGGCTACGGTTTACTTTTTGTCGATTCATTTATTCCGGGAGATTCGGATTTGAAAATAGATATTAAAGATGCGATTACATCTCAAGTGATTGTTACAAATAATGGACCAATGAGTAATTTACAAGGCCAAGTGATTGAACTTTGGGATATTGACGTCGATGCCCATCCTTTTATCTCTATAACATTCAAGTTCTATTCTGATTCACTTGGTATTTCTACGCCTAAGTTATTCGGATATAACATTGGTACCAGGATTGGTAACACATTTTCAGACCCTTCTTTCGATAGGAATTTGAATATTTCAAATGGGGAATGGCATTTAGACTATACGAATGATGAAATCAATACTGTTAAAATAACTACATCTGACTTAGGTATCGAGTTTACGAAACCCATATATGCATTTGAATATTCCTTGGGTCAAAGTAAATGTGAAATATTCAATGCTTCTATTTATTCTAGAGACTTAAATGGAACATTCAATTCATCAGTTCCTCAATCAGGACTCTATAATTTAACAAATAATACTGTTTTCAACTTACCCCTTCCGATTTTTACATTCGAATTAACCTTTAATCTAAATGAAACATGTGATTTAGATGTTATCTGGATTGATTTACACTTTGGACATCATGGGAAAGATGTGTCAATTGATTTTGGAGATGATGGAATTATTGATTGGGGATTTATTGAACCTGCTCAAGGTGATTTTGGGAGACAAAATAAATTTTGGAGTGGCGAAGTAAACGGAATTAGCCAGTCTAACGATACAGAAAAGATTTCATTAGACGTTCTTACAGGCACTGGTTCAGGCGGTTTCTTCCTACTACCGTTTAATGCTGAAATTGAAACTTTTAATGTCGATGTATTTGGAGGTTCAATAACTTCGCCAAATTCATCTATAGCTTATTCATTAAGAGTTTCCATTGGCACCGAATTATTCCCTATTGCTGGTATACAAAATAATGCAGGAGATTATGATTTACTTGAACAAAAGTTTTACTTTAGTACCAAAAGTTTAATCCAAGAAAGGTTGACTAATGTTTCAACACCTATTTTCAAGACGGATAGTTTTGGTACTCAATGGGTTAGAATCGGTTTCGATATTTTTCAGCCTGATTCAGCAAATGGAGGAAGTATAAATCTAGAAAATTTAGATGTAATATACAACTACAATCATACATTTGACCAAACTAACGGTTTTGATACATATCTAAGAGAATATGTTGCTGCAGAAGCCCAGCTGGTTAGTACAGGTTCAGATATTGTAATTCCTGTAACAACCTCTTCCACTTCAGGTGGAGCGATGAAATTCTCAGATCTTCTAATTCAATCTGCCTCCGGATATGAATCATCCTTGGATTGGCTGAGTGACTCAGAAGGACTTTATCCAACCGGAGAAGTCTATGAAGTTAAAACAACTCATGAGATATTACCTTCAACAGGTTCCTCTTTATCCTCTGCTAGATTAAGATTTACATCTGATTTTGGCGGCTTATCATTTGAATACGATCCCAACACCGGATTTTCAGAGATAGATGATTCTCAAAATTTACTTACTTTACTTACAGGTTCTTCTACTGCTATTCCTTTCGGCTCAAATGGTGGTAAAGAGATAACATGGAGATTCACCGTCAATGGTGAATGGGANGATACTCAAAAAGTTTCAATTTTCTCAGAATCAGTTGCAGCCAATGGAGTAGTAGGTATGCTTGGTGGNAAGATTATCGAACCTTCAATAGGNAANGCAGTCGAGAATGATGTTAAAATTACTAATTTTGAAATTCTCAATTCTGCTGATGTAATTCAGAACAGAGATCAAGTATTCTCTAACCAATTCTTTAAGATTTCTAGTGAAATAAGATTAGAAGACTTAGCAGAAGCCCCTGATCCTAGTGCATACAACCTNGTAGTAGAACGCAAAATAATTGAATTGGATGGTGAAAATACAAACATTAGTTGGGAAGAAACGGCAATTCGTTCAGGTGTCATCAATGGTGATTTAGACTGGACAATCGACCTTGGAATGTTTGCATCAGGTAATGATACTTACAGATTTAGAATTGCAGATTATTCGAATGGNGATACACTGTGTCCCGACTCTTCATATCAACCCGATNCTGATTGNGGNATTCAGTTCAATGTTTCAATAGATATCCTAGAGCCTAACTTACTCGGAGTTCAATTATACAAGAGATATGCAGGCGAGGGTAATCCTAATTTGGACGAAAATTGGAGGAATCTCTATGATGAAAGCTGGGCAGAACCTAGAGTTTCCCAAAACTTTAGGATAATCGCAAATGATCTCCCAACACCTCCTGCAACCGCTACGATGCATGTTTGGGTTGAATANGACCATGATGNTAATTCCAATGGTATTGCTGAGGCATCCGAATATATTCAAGTTCAAACCACTACAGACGGACANATTCCAAATGCAACTTATGCAGGTTCTTACAATGATTATGCAAACTCTGGTTTGAAAGGCCAGGTTAGTTTGTGGGTAGAATGCTATGATTTAGCTGGAAACCCTATTGATGGCGGNGGTCCGGGATTGGACAACGATATTATTACTTACATCAATATGGATTTAGATTATCCTTCAATCAAGAATTTATTCATAGAAGATTCTTCTNGAGAGAGATTCATTAGCAACTTACCGGTTAATCCACCACAAGGAATCGGTAGTTGGAACCAAACTATTTTCGCAGGTAATGAATATCATCTAATTATTGAAGCAGAAGACCAGAATGGTTGGAAGGATGTTGAATATGTAATGGTAGAATTAGCNCCGGAAGAAGATAATTTTGATTCTAAGGTTTGGTTTTTCCCAAGAAATAATACTGCATGGACNGCAAGTCCTTTCATCACAATATCGACCAATCCTGATGGTTCATCAAAGGCTAAGATAAGGAATGAAGATGGAAATGTTCTATTGGATCCGTTTGAATCTGAATTTTTCATTGATTTACCTATTGTGTTAGANTGGGGGCTACCATTTGGNCAACAAAATACTCCAATNTTCGAAATTAAAGATTTGGATAATTCAGAAGTATATTCAGAATCGTCATTTAGACAATCTTGGAGATATAGCGATGATATCCAGTTAGATATNAGGGGAGATTTAGTCAACGATCTAATGATTTCTCCAATTTTCTATGATTTAGATGCCCCCTATTCAAGAGANATTAGGACNGGTTCGGTNTATCCTGGAGATAGTGTAAGTTTCAAGGGTCAATATGTCTTCTCTGATGGAGTATTGAGTAGTGTATTTATCAATCCAGAAATTGAGTTAGTTTTGGAAATTACTAGATTGCCTGTTGAAGCAGATTTCAACAAAGGTTATTCTAAACTAGATGGTGAAGTGACAACTCATAATTTCACAGGTGGACAATTCAATATAACATTGAATGCTCCAGGTTCTGTGAATGAGTTTGATTATACATTTAGACTGATTAATTTACCAACAGGCGCTCAAGATCTTACAGATTCCAAGTGTACTGGGTTAGCATTCTATGGATGTGGAAGTTTCACTATNAAGGTAGACGGAACTCCTCCAAAGGTTGTTCAAAATTCATGGACAGCCGAGAGAGGAAATATGCTTGATACAGATCCAAACAGGTTCCTAGGCTCTGAAATGCCTACTTCTACATACCATTGTGTAGATGTTGAGGTGATAATTGAAGAACAAGGCTCTTTGGCTGAAGGAGATGTAAAAGTAAAGTGGAAATTCTACAAAGATGCTGCTAATTCATTGACATGGGATCCTTACAAAGAGGCTTTTGGACTAAATGAACAATCTCATGTCCTGAACCTTACTACTACTGGTCAAGGTTCAATTATTGCATATGGTGATTGTATTGATTTATGGCCTGAAAATGTCGTTAAACCNGAAGTNACGAGTGATGATATTACTGGAGATGTCAAANTNGTCATGTGGATTGACGCTGTTGATGGTTCAGGTTCTCAAGTTCTGTTTGGTGGTCAGCCATCTCAGGAAAGTGGTGCATTAGGAATATTGTCGAGTGATGTAAAACATGCATCAAGTTATGATTTCATATTTGAAAAGGCACAATTCGAAGTTAGGAACCTGAGATTAATTCCTGAATCTCCAGAAGTGGGTGATAGTGTAACAGTTGAAATTGAAGTTTTGAATGTAGGCTCTTTGGCTGGTTCAGCAAATTTATCAGTCCGTTCGGTAACCAATAATGGTATTCCAGTTCTTGAAGGTACAGTTGTTAGTGAAGAAATTCAAATTGACCAAAGCATGTGGGTTTCTATCAAGTTAGAAGAATTTAGAGACGCGACTACCGGTATGTATTACTTGGTTGATGATAATGAATGTACTGATGATGATTGTACGCCACTTTACAATGGAAATACTAGAGGCGATACTTTCAANNTTAAGGTTGCTGGAGATTCTGAATCAGGTGGTTCTACCTTGTTGATTGTTATNATTTTGATTGGTGTTATTGCAATTCTAGGAATAGTTGTTGTNGTTATCTCTCGNAGAGATAATTCTTCAAGCGATTATTTTGATGATGAATACGATGATGAAGATGACAAAGCATATGCGGAGTTACCAGGGCAAACATCTGCACCAGCAGCNTATATNAGTCCAGAAATGGTTGAAGCNATGCAAAGATTCCCTCAGTGGTCCCAAGAGGACATTCAAGGTTATTTCGACCAAGGATGGGATATTAATTCCTTACAGGAATGGATAGACAGCCAATGAGTGTGAATCAAGTGTCATCCAGACTTGACTGGGAAGATGTCACTTGGAATGACCCAGATGGTGGTTCTATCATTCTACATGGAGTTTTACCAACAATTGTCTTTCCTAGAAAACTTCGGCCTAATTTTGAATGGCATGGATTGGCATTGCTAGAATCAGAAGACATAGTCGAACTATGGGTTCAAGAAGAAAAAGATGAGGCTGAATCTCAAGGGGTCAACCGCTCACATGCTTTGATTTCNGGAGGTACAATGGCACTGTATCTAGACGAGTTGATTGAATTGGAAGACATTCCATCGGGGAGATTCCCCGATCCTGAACCAAGAAGAGTCCATCGTTTAGCTGTTCGACATGACCGACCAGTGTATTTCATTGAACCATCTTTTGATGATGAACTCTGGGAAGAACATATGCTCAAAGAAGCTAAAGAAGTTTCACGATGGAGAAAATTATGGGGTTTAATTTCGCTTGGCGGTAAATGGAGGAAAAGGGTAAAAAAGAATATTTTTGAAGCCAAAAAGCCGCCTAAAGGAATAGGTGCAAACTTTGCCTCTGCATCGGTTCTTGCTGCAACCTGGTGGGATCTTAACGAATGGCTAATTGGAGAAAAGATATCATNGTCTAGAAACNATAGATTTGCAAAGAGACTNAGGGGNGCTCTCGCNGATTTGAGAAAGACCTACAATGATGAGGCACGTTTACTAGTTCCTTTGGCNATGCCTTGGCGTGTACAAATACTAAGTTCACTAGATTTATGCTCTGAAGTAGAGGAGATTTCATCTAACACTACTGATTCGATTAACATGGAGGAGGAGTAAATGGCAATTGGCGGAGTCGATGTTAGAGTTGAAAATCAAATTGTTAGATTTGTTACTAAACAAGCAATAGACCAAGAATTAGTTGTTGCGCAATTAGCCGGTCATAGGAGTGGCGACATNGTAATCAAAGCATTAGAAAAGCCTAGAGCAACTTTGGTTATCGATTCTGCAGGAAGAATTATTGTTCATGGCACTCATAGAGTTGATGCGGCAAGNGCAGCAGCCAAAGAATTACTTCTTCGACTAGGCATGGACGATTCAGGTTTACAAACCGAATTAGGTCCAGTCATCGCATCATTTAATTTTGAAAATAGCATTAAGGTCGAATCATTAGATTTTGACCTCTCTTCAGGCAAAGCAAATTTTGACCAAAGACTTGGTTGTGCCATAATAAACGATACTAGNCATAATCTGAAACTCTACATTTGGCCTAATGGAAAATGTGTTGCAACTGATGCTAGACATCCAAATATGGTTGCTATGTCTGCAGTTTATTGGAAAGGTCAATTCGAAGAAATGCAATACTTTGTAGCCTAATCACCGTGATAAAATGAAAGATAATCAGTTGACTTGGGATGGTCCAATTATTGACAATCATTTCCACTTAAACCGGCAAGGTAGATTTCTTGAAGCTGCTAAGGATTTTAAAAATTCAGGTGGAACGGGATTGGTTTTAGTTCATTGTCCAGATTTCTCAAATCCCCCAACTACTAAAGAAAGACATATTGAAACCTATCAAGACACCATTGAAATGGCTGAGATGGTAAGAAAAGAGCATGGTTTGGAAGTNAGAGTAGTTCTTGGNCCCCATCCAGCGGCNTTTGCTCATCAGTTNATTCAATGGATTGAAGAAGACCCNAAATCTGGTGCAGAAAGAGCAATTCAAAATTACCGAGATAGCATTGATGGNGCNTTGNANTTNGTTCAGAGAGGGNCNCGCNCATGCAATTGGTGAGGTTGGAAGNCCNCATTGGCCTGTAAGTGATGAAGTATGGGAATTATCGAATCAATTACTAGAAGAAACNATGAAATTAGCGGCACAAGAAAATATTGTTTTACAACTTCATGTAGAGGGTGAACTGGAGTCAACATACTCNGATTTATCGAAGATGGCTGCCAAGTGCAGCCTTCCTGCTGAACGATTAGTAAGACATTATTCACCACCAAATATCGATTCCAATATAACTCAAGGTATTACTCCAAGCGTACTTATTGGCAAGGGTGCATTGGAGGATTTAATGGATAGCGCAAAAAATTGTTCACATGGTTTTCTTTTAGAAACCGATTACATGGACGACCCTAGGAGGCCAGGTGCTGTTTTAGGNCCTAANACTGTNCCGAAGCGAACTAATCAGTTACTGAATATGGGTATTGATGAAGAATTACTCTGGAAAGCACATCAAGACTTNCCTGAGAAGTTATATGGGCCAGCAAATTGAGNAAATTAGGCGTATTTTTTACTCATTCGGCCATCACATTGATGAATAGCCGGTTATACCCATAACCGGTGCAAGATGATGAAGCGTAGTTTCTCCTNCCTAATTCTAGTACTTTTTTTGCTACCATTAGTTCCTCTTTCAAGCAGCCAAGGTAACCCTGCTCCGGGCGTGAATATTGATTGTGAAAGCGATCCTGAAATGAATGTTCATCCGTTGTATTACGAACCTGTTGATTTGATTTGTACGATAGAAAATACTTCTCAATTTGATGAAACGATTGAAATCAGTAATGAATTTGAAGGCGGCAATTCAGTACAAATTCAAGGAGCATCNGATGAGTACACAGTTGCTGGAGGCGAAACNGAAGAATTTACTGTCACTTTCTCAGGAGANACTAAAATNCCCTCGACTGAAAGTTTCGATTTCGAGATTATTGCAACTGTAACCCAGTGGCTGATTCCTGGGGAATTACCAGAAATGGTTCAAAGCAATGCCTCAGTNACAGGGAAACTTGAGATTGGCACTTATGGCATCGTTGAATTGGAAATTGGAGACAGAAGTACTAGNGCGATGGAGCCGAGCGATGAAGTTACAATCAATTTCCAATTTACCAATAAAGGTAATGACGAGGATAGAATTAGAGTCGAAGTAAAGAATATAGCAGACTTAGAAATGCTTGGCTTCTCTTTCCCACTGTCGTCGTTTGTAGCCGATGATTTAGAGATTGATGGTAACTCAATTAGAAATATTGTTATTAGGGCGCCATCCGATGTTTCTGAAAAGATTTCTACAAATATTCAATTCGAAGCCACGAGTACAAATGACCCAGATGCACCTGCTAGTGCTATTTCAATTCCGGTTTCTGTAGAGTCCAGTAGTAGTTCTGGGACTTTAACCGGATTAAGTGAAGATAGTCAGGATGATATAATCCTCTACGGGGCGATTGGTGGTGGAGTTATTCTATTCTTCATTTTGGTTGGCATCATCACTAGGTCGGTCAAAAAGAAGTCTTCGAATTCCGATGAAGAAAAAGCGGAATCCGCTATTGAAATTGATGATCAAGAAGAAGTTGATGAATTCGATGATTTATTCGATGACTTAGATGACCTTGGAGATTTAGAGAGTTCAGAGGATGAATTTGATGATTTACTCGATGACTTTGAGTGAATATCCGCACAGTGGGCTTTTTTGCTGATTTTGTAAAGGTTGTAAATTAGCCTTCTAACGGTACTATTAATGGCAACAGTCAAAGAGCGAGTGTGTCCTGCTACACCTAATTAAGGCGGACGCGTTATGTTGGAACTCGAGGGAAAGACGGCTTTTGTCTTCGGTGTTGCTAGTGAAGATTCTATTGCTTGGGCTATTTGTCAAAAGCTAGCAAGTGCCGGTGTGACTCTGTATTTAGGATATCAAAAGCGATTTATGAGCCGTATATTTCAACTTAAAGATAAGTTACCACAAATAGCAGGTTTTTATCCACTAGATGTGGCCAATGATGCGACAACCAAAGAATTCTTTGACGCATTTAGTGCTGAAAATCCAGGAAAAAAAGCTGACATCATGATTCATGCAATTGGTTTTGCACCTAGAAGTTGCTTTGATAGACCGATTTTATTTGTCGAAGACCAAGATATAAACACGGCAATGACAATTTCTGCAAATTCTCTTCAACGCTGTTTGAAATTTGCTTTACCATATCTAAATCCTAATTCTTCTACAATTACGCTTACATATGCAGCCTCNAATAGATACGTNCCTTCTTACGGAATAATGTCAATGGCAAAAGCAGCCCTAGAATGTTGGACTAGAGAATTAGCATGTCATCTCGGTCCCGAAGGGCATAGAGTGAATGCAATTTCCTCAGGCCCGATTAGGACTATCGCAGCATCAGGAATCCCTGGATTTGATAATATTCTTAATCATGTAGAAAATAATTCTCCGTTAAGACGTAATGTCAATCAAGACGATGTTGCAGGTACTACTTTATGGCTGGCTAGCTCTCTTTCTAGTGGAGTGACTGGTCAATGTATCTACGTTGATGCTGGTTATTCAATAACTATGGTTCCCGAATCTATAATGCAATAATGAGGTTTCTTCATGTCTATAACTACTGCTGACGGAAAACCCTGCGAAGGTATTGAACAGGGTAGGTTCGAACCGATTGCAGTAATTGGTTTAGGGGCATTAATGCCCGATGCCGAAAATGTTGATGGCTTTTGGCAAAATATCNTAGATTCTAAGGTCAGTATTGTGGAAATNGAAGAACAAAGATGGCCTGGTAAAATAGAGCACTTTTGGAGAAACGGAGGGCCAGGTGATATTGAAGAAGGTTTCACATACTCAAAGATCGGAGCCTTCGTGAAAAATTTTGAATTCGANTGGAGAAGATGGAGACAACCTCCAGGCACTCTAGGTCAGATTGATCCTTGCCAATTGTGGGCTGTTGAAATTTCTGCAGCAGCACTTGAACAAGCAGGTTATGACGGAGAAAGCAAGGATATCGATAGAGCGAAATGTGGAGTCGTATTTGCTAATGCTTTAGGTGGCGAAAATAGNAANTTATCAAATATCAGGGTATGGTCAAATCATACCAAAGAATTAGCNAAAAAGTATGGATTGCCAGAACATAATTTGGACTCTTTTCAACAAGAAATCAATGAACACACTCCAAGGGTGGACGAAGATACAATGCCCGGCGAATTAGCCAATGTTGTCTCAGGNAGGGTTGCAAATCTACTGGACTTACAAGGCCCTAATTATGCCACNGATGCTGCATGTGCATCATCTATGGCAGCGGTCATGGATGCTTGTAGAATGCTTCAATCGAGGCAAGTCGATGTGATGCTTGCTGGTGCAACAGATAGAACATTAGATCCAGCAACCTATGCTAAATTTAGTGCTATTGGGGCCTTATCAGCCACACATTCTACTCCTTTTGATGCCAAGGCTAATGGTTTTGTGATGGGTGAAGGCGCAGGAGTTTTAGTTCTAAAGCGACTAAATCAAGCGATTTCAGACGGGGATACTATTCATGCTGTAATACGAGGCATAGGTGGCTCATCAGATGGTAGAGGCAAAGGAATTACCGCACCTAGTCAAAGNGGGCAAGTTCAAGCGATCGCTAGAGCNTACAGTCAAGCAGGGTACGATGCCTCAACAGTCGAATTAGTAGAAGCTCATGGNACATCAACCAAAGTAGGAGATGCTACAGAATTATCGACATTATCTCGCCTATGGAANGGTTATGACGGAGGTGATCATGTTGCAGTTGGTTCGATAAAATCTCAAATTGGTCATCTAAAAGCGGCCGCAGGAATTGCTGGAATAATCAAAGGTGTTCTCGCCCTTCACCATAGAACAATTCCGCCATCTGCAGGTTTTGAAACTCCTAATCCCACAGTAGAATGGTCTGAAATTCCATTCTTTGTCCCTACTGCTGCCAGAGACTGGCCACGTCCACTAGAGAATCCAAGAAGAGCAGGGGTTTCTGCTTTCGGTTTTGGAGGCACAAACTTTCATATTGCTTTAGAAGGTTATGAGCCAGAATATCATATCCCAATAGCAGAAAGTTGGGAGGAAAAATGGCGGACATATTCTAATTCAAATCCATCCGCACCTTCAATTTTAGATAGTTCAGCAAAACCATCAATGAGTCATGAAGAGTTAAAATCCATTGAAGGNGGNATGCTTCTAATCTCTTCAACATCAATCGANTCTCTACACGAGAAACTTGAATCAATCAGTTTTTCAGGACCAAATTTCGATGAAGACCCCAAAGGACGCCGATTATCTCTCGAATTAGACAAGATCTCCCAGTTCAATTCTTCAGACGATATTAGGATGGCAATTATTGCAACATCTTGGGCCGAATTTGACAAAAGAATAAATTTGGCAAAGAAGGCCATGAAAGACAAAGAAAAGTGGGGTTTCTTACAAGCACAAGGAGTTTTACTTACCGATGAACCTGCATTGCCTGACAAAGCAAAAATCGCTCATATGTACCCAGGACAAGGAAGTCAGTATGTGGGAATGACTTATGATTTACATAAGCGATATACATCAGTGCANAAAGTTTGGGAAAAATCTGACGAAACTATGGTAGAAGTACTTGATGGTGAAACATTATCCAGTTTCGTTTTGCGACATAATTTGAGTAAAGAAGAATTGCTTGAAAGTGAGCATAAACTCAAACAAACCGAATACACTCAACCCGCAATGCTTACTGCGGATTTAGCGATTGAAAGACTACTCAACGCACACGGACACAAACCAGATATGGTCGCAGGGCATTCTTTAGGAGAGTATGCTGCTTTGATGTCTGCTGGTATTTTGAACATGGATGGCGCCTTGAGGGCTTCAGCAGCAAGAGGCACTGAAATGGGTTCCGTTCAAATTGATGATAAAGGTTTGATGGCGAGTATTACTGCACCTTATAGTGAGGTTGAATCCGTTATAAATTCGGTTGAAGGTTACGTAATAGCGGCAAATAAGAATTCACCAAAGATGACGGTTATTGCCGGAGAAACCGAGCCAGTTAAGCAAGCGATGAGTATTTTCGAGTCAAAAGGATTCTCTGCCACTGCTCTGGCAACATCACACGCTTTCCATTCTAGAATAGTGGCACCAGCCAATGAACCATTGCGAAGATTCTTGGAGACTCTGGAAATCAACTGGCCAAAAATACCGATAACTGCAAATGTCGATGGAGACTTTTACGAAATGTCTGGTGAAGATTCNAAGNNGTCTGTTTTGAGTAAATTAGCACCTCAAATGGCATCTTCTGTAGAGTGGACTTCTCAAATCGAAACAATGTATGATGCTGGTGCTAGGGCCTTTGTTGAAGTCGGACCAAAGAGGGCTTTGACAATGTTTGCAACCCAAATTTTAGCTGATAAACCTCACTTGCCAATAATGACTAATCATCCAAAGCAAGGAGGTATTGCTTCTTTCCTTGCCGCTATTGCCTCTCTAGCATTGGCTGGAAGAAGACCAATTTGGCCTGAGCCCACCTCAGATGAATTATCCGAAGCGTTCAGAGCAGGTCCGTTAGAAGCATATTCTAATGATNCTCCTGTNAANATNAAATCCGGCAATTCTGAAGACTTGAAATCTCGCTCTAGGCCATTACCTAGTAATAATGAAACTACATCATCAACTTCTCAANCAATCTCTAGTTCGCAAATTATTTCAGTAACTAAAGAAGTGTCAACAGAAGATGCAATACAATCATATGTCGGTNAATTAATNTCCTCAATGACAAATTATCCCGCTAAGTTTTGTTCTGGTATGATAGATTTGAGAGCTGTGCTAGGACTTTCAGAACAGGAAATTTCTAATGCGATTAAGAAGATTGATTCCCAGTGTGAAACCGATTCTGAATTCGACATTAAACAAGCAAAGACAGTTGCTGACCTTGCAAGATGGATTTCCAAACCACCACAACAGTATATGACCACCAGTCAAAAGGTTACCAATACAGGACAGACTCAGATAGTCGATNCCATTTCTAACTCTCAAAACCATATGGATAAGCGAAANCAAGATCCATATGTAATAACGGGAATTTCTCTAGGTCTTCCAGGCGGTGAAAAGGTGTTTTCAGAAGACACTTTTGAGCGTTTAGTTAGAGGAGAAAGCTGTTTGACCGAGGTTAGTGACGAGTATAAACAGAAATTACTTGATAAGAACATTGTACGTTTAATCAAAGGNAGAGATGGCTCAGTTAATATGGAGCAAGCAAAAGAATTTGGNGACATACCTCAATTAGCAGGGCTCAAATCTGCATTTGATTTNTCAGAAGAATTTGGAATCGATCCGAAAGCGNTTCTTGCATGGGACATAACNACTCAACTTGCAGTAGCCTCAGGATTGCTCGCTTTAAGGGATGCAGGAATACCCTTGACTCCGGTTGAACAGGTAGGAAAAGGCGGCCTAAGATTAATCACGAATTGGCAAGTACCTCAGACACAAAGAGAAAGAACTGGAATAATTTTCGCCTCATGTTTCCCTGGAATACAATCTGTNTTGAAACATNCAAAGACAAANGGAGACGATGGAGAGGGNAGNTTCGATAGNCGATACCTATTCCAAGTTCTAAATATGGGCCATTCACAATTTGCACAATATACTGGAATTAGAGGGCCTAATACAACTCTCAATCTTGCTTGCGCATCATCTACTGCTGCATTTAGCGTCGCTGAAGATTGGCTTAATGGTGATAGAGTTGATAGAGTTGTAATAATTTCTGCAGATGATGTAACTGGCGAGGATATGTGGGAATGGATTGGTAGTGGTTTTGCTGCATCCGGAGCAGCATCTACTAGTAATGTCATTGAAGAAGCTGCATTGCCATTCGATAAGAGAAGAAATGGTTTGGTTCTTGGAATGGGTGCGGCAGCATTTGTCGTTGAAAGNNAATCNCATGCANAGCAAAGAGGAGTTCAGCCGATTGCTGAATTATTAGGNACCAAGATTGCAAATTCAGCNTANCATGGCACTAGATTNGATGTAGGNCATGTTGCTGAGACAGTCGATAATTTCATTTCAGAGATTGAGCAAACATGGAGTCTCGACAGACATGAAATAGCTTCACAGACGGTTTTCTTTTCACATGAGACATATACACCTGCTCGAGGTGGTTCAGCACAATCTGAAGTCAAGGCACTTAGACAGACTTTTGGAGCCAGTGCTGATAAATTGGTTATTGCAAATACCAAAGGATTCACTGGTCACCCAATGGGGGTTGGAATCGAAGATGCAAGTATGTTCTATGGTCTTATGACTGGCAGAATACCACCGATAGCTAATCATAAAGAAGTCGACCCTGAGTTAGGAAANCTAAACCTATCTAAAGGTGGAGAATACCCTAATCTAAATTATGGAATGAGATTTGGTGCTGGATTTGGTTCACAAATCGCCCTTTCATTTGTTAGAAAGTGCCAAATTGAAGGAGAAAGAATCGATGGAGAAATTTTCATGCAGTGGGTAAGAGAACTGGCTAACTCGAATCAAATCGATATGAGGATTTTGCAAAATAAATTAGTTGCTTATGTTGAGGGAGACAATAATNTACACGGCGGAGTCCAAGGTGAAGAATGGTATATTCAGCAGAAAAGCCAGATTGGTGAAACGNTTATTACCGAAAAACAGCCTGAAGTTATTGTAAATCAAACCTCGCCAGTNGTCGAGNCNGNCGAAGTAACAAAGCCTGTTGACATAGTTCCAGAAGGTATTACTGAAACTGTAATCGATGTAGTAGTCACTCATACAGGATATCCTGCTGACTTTGTTGAATTAGACCAAGACCTTGAAGGAGAACTTGGAATTGACACTGTTAAACAAGCCGAAATTATGGCGGACATACGTTCAAAATTCGGATTACCAGTCGATGAAGACTTTGTATTATCTGATTATCCCACTCTTAATCACATGATTGGATACATCANAAAGATGAGTGGAGAATTGCCTGGACCAGTAGAAACTATTGCCTCAGCGGCTGCACTTGTTACAGAAGCAGTGATAGAATCTGCAGAGTCTGTTAAAGAAATTATTGAAGATGCAGTGACAACTNCTAGTGTTCAAATNACAGATGAATCGTTGACTGAGACNGTCATCGAGGTTGTTGTTCAGCACACTGGCTATCCTGCGGACTTCATCGAATTAGATCAAGACCTCGAAGGAGAACTTGGAATTGATACTGTCAAACAAGCCGAAATCATGGCNGANATACGTTCAAAATTCGGGTTACCAGTCGATGAAGACTTTGTATTATCTGATTATCCTACTCTTAACCANATGATCGCCTATATCCAGAAAATGAGTGGTGGTTCAGTGGCACCTCAAGAGCCTGTTGCCGAAAGTCAAGTAGTTCAAGAAATCCCTGATGAAGGAATTCAAAATGTTGATACTGCAAAACCTGTAGTCGTACAAACAGTAGGCAATGAAGATATTGAACAGCGTCTCATTGAGGTTGTAGTTAAGCACACGGGATATCCTGCGGATTTCATAGAAATGGATCAAGANCTCGAAGGAGAACTCGGCATTGATACAGTCAAACAAGCCGAAATCATGGCTGAAGTTAGAGACATATTTTCACTACCGGTCGACGAAGATTTCATCTTAAGCGACCACCCCACATTGAATCATTTCACAGCATACATAATCAAGATGCAGGGTGGNGGTGAACNATTAGAGNTTGCTGTAGAAGTTATTGATGAAANNNCNCCAGTCATTGAAGATGAGCCAATAATCGAAACACAAGAAATNACGCCAGTTAGCAATGAAATTACAATAGATGGATGTAGAAGGTGGCAAGTAGAAGTAGAGGAATGTCAAGGCATAGATTCTGGTCTAGAACTCCAAGGAACAGTACTTGTTACCGACGATGGTTGGGGAATCGCTGAAGAGTTCTGCATTCTTATGGAAAAGCGTGGAATAAATGCAATACGAATCGGATTTGAGAGTGATATTCGNGATATGTCNAAGCAAAAAGAGGGTAAGAGAATNGTCTATCGAGCAGATCCGGGTAACTCAGAACATTTGGACGAAGTTTGTGATAATTTATCGAAAGAGAATATCACCGGAATAGTCCATATGGCTGCTTTGAAACTAGCCGGAGTTGAATGGTCAGAGGATACTAATCCNTCATCACAAGTAGTTCTTTCNGGGCACGGATGGTTTTCACTCCTNAAAGGACTAGATGATAAACTAGCCAATCTAGAATCGGGAATTATCGCNTCAGTAACTGCTATGGACGGAAGGCATGGAAANATTGGAGAACACTTCAATGCTNTACAATGNGCCGCAAGTGGTGTTACTAAATCATATGCATTTGAGNGGCCTAATCTAAGGTGTCGCGCCTTAGATTTACACCCAGAAGTAGTTTTAGACCCGCTTGAAGCAGCAAAACAAATTGAAAATGATTTATTCAATATTGATGGTGATGTCGAAATCGGATTGGATAGNGATGGNCGACGATGGACANTNGTTGCATTTGCCGAGGACATAGAATCTGACCAAAAACCTCTGACTAGTAAAGATACATGGATAGTTTCTGGTGGCGGTTCGGGGGTAACTGCTGCCTCAGTAATAGGAGTGGCTAAAGCTAGTGAAAATTCCAATGCNCATTTCATTTTACTTGGACGTTCATCATTAATTGAAGAAACTCAATCTTGGGTAGAATGGGATGAACANCAACTGAATCAAAGGAAAATGGCTCTTAGAGAAGAAATGATTTCNCAAAGTGATGATGGTAAGGTAACCATGGTCCAGTGGAACTCGAACTGGCAAAAATTCACTCGTAGCAGNGATGTTTATGTNACCATAAATGAGATAGAAAANACTGGAAATAAAGCCGAATATCATTCAATCGATGTCATGGATAGTGAAGCATTGATTCAGCTAGGTGGCTCGATAAATAGAAAAATCACAGGTATCGTTCACGGTGCTGGACTTGAAGACTCTAAATTAGTATCAGATAAAAGCCATGAGATATTTGACAGGGTTGTAAGAGTCAAGATAGATGGTTGGAATGCATTGATGGATTGTGTCAGAGCATCTGGAAATGATTATCCTGATTTTGCAGCATGTTTCACAAGTGTTGCAGGTCGATTTGGTAATGGTGGGCAAACCGATTATGCAGCAGCCAACAGTGTATTGGATGCAGAGATGGCAAGAATGACAGCCAGTGGTGAATGTAGGGCAGTTGCAATTGGTTGGACTGGTTGGAGAGATGTTGGAATGGCAACTAGGGGTTCAATTGAAGCGGTCTTTGAGGCTGCAGGAATTGAAACATTATCTGTTGAAACAGGGGTTGAGATATTTGTCAATGAAGCATTAGCAGGTGGCAAGCGTCGTGTCTTAGGATGTGGCTCATTAGGATTGATGGATAGATTCGATAGTTTTAGAGAAGCACCTCTTCGACTTACTCCGGAAATGTCAGCAATAATTGCAGACCCATCCCGATTCCCATTCATTCACAAAGTACTCGAATTTAGTGAAGAAAATAACCTTTTGACTCAAACTACTTTATCGAATGAAGAGCATCTGTTTTTGGGCGATCACGCCATAGATGGTGTTCCATATCATCCAGGTGTAATGGCATTAGAGATGTTTGCTGAAAATGCATTACTTCTCAATCCGATGACTTGTGTCGCTGGTTTTGAAGAGGTCAAATTTGGCCTTCCTGTCAAGTTGCTTAAAGATGAAATGAAAGTTAGAGTTAGTAGCATGATTGAGAAAACAGAAGGTGATCTGACATGGGTGAGATGTACCTTAGTATCCGACCTAATGAATTCTAAAGGAGAGGTATTTGGAGAGCGAGAGCACCATCAGGCTTTAGTTAGATTAGTCAACTTTAGTGATGATTTGAGACCTTTCTTACAAAATGAGATAGATTCTATGCCTCAAATCGGAGTACCCCCAAATGGAGAAGTTGAAATCATGCCATCTTTCATTTATCAAAGATACTTTCACGGTCCAAGATTCCAGTCTCATGGAGGAATATTGAGAGGTTCTGGAGATGCGGAATTCCCAGGTGCAGACGGTATAGCATTGATGCGAAACCAATTGCCAATCATTGAGCAATTCTCGATTGAGGAATCTGGAGAAGAAGTTCTACTAGATGGGCTCCCAATGCTGATTGAGGCAGGATTCCAGAATGCAGGATTTGTTGCAATGGAATCAGAAGGTTTCTCCTCTCTTCCAGTGGGGATTGAATGGACTTCTATGCTAAGGGTTCCAGAAAGAAATGAAATTCTTCGTATGAGAAGTATNAGAACTTCAGTTGAGCAAGATGGAATAACTGTTCACGATGTCATCATAATCGGTGATGATGATGCTCCAGTTTTGGCCTTGAAGGGNCTTAGATTGAAAAGCATGGCTCCGGTGCCAAAAGAGCAACAATTCACACTTGATCGTTGAGGTCTAGTTATGCAAAGCGAGATTGAGATTCTCACNCCGCCATTTGAAAACAAGCATCCAAAAATTCTGGCTCTNAGNTGCCCAGTGAAACCATTTAATTTTGAAGAAGTTGTTTTAGCAANGNTTGACGANGTTTCTACGTTTGTTGTCCAGAAACGTAGAGATGAACATTTGACTGGAAGATGGTTANTNGCNCAGGCATTATCTAAGTGGGNTATTTCGCCAGATGAAATAGAAGTAAGAAGAAATCAGTATAGGGCGCCTAGTTTGGCTTTTATCCATGGGATTTGGAAAAATACTGGTCTTCCTTCGATTTCAATCGGCCATTCAGATGGTTGGGCTTATATTGCCTTGATTGAGAATGGTTGGACTATAGGCATTGATGGTGAGAATAAAGAGCGTAGGATTGCTGAGAATGCCTTTGATATGATGGCATCTGGTGAGGAACTGGATAATTTACGAGCCAATCCAGAGTTGGCAATTCAGACTTGGACAGCCAAAGAATCAGTACAAAAAGCAATGCGATTGGGGATGAATTTTAATCCTAGGAAAATTGAATTTCCAATTGGNGTTNCNAAGTTTAATTTTTCAATTGAAAATTCGAATTTTCAATTGGTTTCTTGGACTCACAAGGACTCTCATATTAGCCTAACTTGGGGCGAAGGAATAGGCTATGATTCAGTTCCAGAAGATGAGTTATTAGAACAGACGAGAATAGCCATGAAATCTTCTTCANATTGGGCCGTTGGTTGTAAAACTACNAGAATGAATTCTTGAATCATTTTGTCCATACNCGACTNGACTCCCAAGGTAATCCAAGGAGTATTCCAATTTCCGTTAAAATAACATAATTCAACAATAAATAACTGATGTATGATATTATTATCACTAAAATAGAGGTATTGATNATTTTTCTTCTCTGACGCTTCGCTTGATCTAANGTGCAAATTCCCTGGTTNCGGAAGTAAAAAATCAGCCCTAATATTACAGTAGTTAAGGCCAAAGCCAACATTAGTGGTCTAAACCATGAATATCCATCTTCACCCCAGTATAGTGTGTCAGAAATTGCAGCACCTGTAGATACAGTAGCAAGTCCAAACATTACTAGCACAACAGATGGAAGGCAACACATCGAAGCAATAATTGAGGAACTAGCAACAAGCTTCCAAAGTGAACGTGAGCCTTCATCGGCATTAGGTTGTGTAACTTCTTCACTCGAATNTTCAAAATCCTGAATAGATTCATTTTGAATAACAGTAGTCGTGGATTGTAAATCCTCAACATCCTGACTTTGCATGTACTAAGTNGTATGAGTTTACTACAAAAAGCATTGTCTAAACAATGCCAACATTTGAGTGAATCAAGTGTGGTGCGGATAGCGGGAGTCGAACCCACGACATAAGGTTGGAAACCTCAGATGATAACCACTTCACCATATCCGCACAGGTATCCNTNGCGAGAAGTATCTCCTCTTTGAGTCAATCGGTCAAAATTCATTCGAATCCTGGAGGCGGAGGTGGTATTTCTCTATTGAGTCCAAACTCCGCTCTTCTAATTTCATCAGCGACAGCCTGGTTGTTCAGTCGATTCTTAATTACAACTTGTGCATGTTCTCTTCTCTCGGTATTACGTCGAATTGTATTAGCCTTGCCTCTAACNATNAGAGCTCCCATCAANACAAATAACATCAGTCCACCAAGTGCTGCTTGGAATAGAGGCTCTCTCAGGGCTCTATTGATCAAATCTGTTTGGTCATCAACTTGCGGGTCGACAATTCGTGAATCATCAACGACGAGTGAAACTGATTCGGTATCCATTGCAACATTAGAACCCGGTTCTTTNGCGGTGACAATCAAATTGAATTCACCCAATGATTCAGCTTTGCCCGAGAAGTATACCACTTGAGTATCTCCCGTTTGGGAATCAAATGTAAGAACTTGGATATTAGAATCGATAATAATCGANGTAATAGATTGTAATTCAACTCTAATTCCGGCATTAGCCATTTCCGTAATGACAGTACATGTAAAAGTAAATTGGTCACTACTGGCTAAATCGATTCGAGGTGTAGTCCCACAGGAGAGTTGTGCTTGGCCTGCATTTTTATTCGGGTCATCAGGCCAATGGTCGAGTTTGTANGAACCAGCAGTTTGGTTATCACCCCAACCGTCTCCATCTCTGTCTAACCATTGGCTATCTTGATCAGGGAATGCATCTTCGATNTCTGCCCATAAATCTCCGTCAGAGTCTATACAGCCATGCTTGGTTCCTTGACTGGAAGTTCCAGCAATATTCGGACAACTATCACCCATTGTTCCACTCTCTTGGTCACCATAACCATCACCATCAGTATCGAACCATTGTGAACTATCTCCAAGCCACAAATCATTTTCATCACTAGCCCCATCACCATCTTCGTCAGGGCATCCAAATCTATCAATTGTTGAGGTGCCAATTACAGAGATACAAGCATCGGGATTAGAACCATTTGGATTATCACCATATCCATCATTATCGGTATCTTGCCATTGAGTTGAATCATCTGGGAAGGCATCGTCGCCTTGAGAAGTACCATCATTATCTGCATCCGGACATCCAAACAAATCAATATTCGAGTAGCCTTCTACGCTTGGACAATCATCCGCTTGGAATCCAGAGGCATTATCTCCATATCCATCTCCATCTGTATCATTCCATTGCGATGGTTCAAGCGGGAAAGCATCAGCACCATCAGAAACATTCCATCCGGATGAATTACCTATAGCGATCGTAACATCAGAGTAACCATCTCCATCGGTATCNGGGCATCCNAGTCTATCTTCGGTTGAATTACCCGCNACAGATATACAGTTGTCCTCTAAATCATCATAACCATCGNNNTCNGTGTCTTGACTTCTGGTAGGGTCATCAGGGAACGAATCACTTTCATTTGAGATTCCATCGCCATCATTATCGACACATCCAAACCTATCGATAGTCGAATTTCCGAAGACACCAGGACATGCATCAGGTTCTATGCCTGTAGCATTATCACCATAACCATCACCGTCTTGGTCTAGCCATTGAGTAGGTGTTGATGGTAATTCATCAATCACATTATCCCAACCATCACCATCATCATCAGGACATCCCATTCTATTACCTAAGGTTGAATTTCCTACTTGAGAAGGGCATGCNTCCGGAAGAACACCAGCAAGGTTGTCACCATATCCATCACCGTCTATATCTGACCATTGAGTTGGCTCATCTGGCTGTGCATCTTGAATATCAGCCCACCCGTCCTGGTCTGCATCAGGACATCCAAGGGTATTGTTTCTCCAAGAGTCTCCCCATACAGTAGGGCAATGGTCAGCTAGATTTCCAGTCGGTTCATCTCCATATCCATCTGAATCAGTATCATTCCATTGAGTTGCGTCAGAATTGAAAACGTCGGCACCATCTGCGAAAGTCCATCCTGAATCAGCATCAGAGTATCCATCTCCATCTGTATCAGGGCAACCTTGTCTGTCATGTGTTGAAGTTCCAGCAAGATTTGGACAGTCGTCTTCCCCTACTTGGTCAGAAAGTCCATCGCCATCAGAGTCAGACCACATGGTGGCATCTGAAGGATATGCATCTGCTCCATCAGCAATAGTCCAACTGCCGTCAGCATCAGAGTATCCATCGCCATCAGAATCAAGACATCCGTTTCTATCTTCTGTAGATGTTCCTAAAAATCCAGGGCAATTGTCGCCATCAGTTCCGCTTGGATTATCTCCAAAACCATCTCCATCGTCATCGACCCATTGAGTAGTATCAGCAGGCCAAACATCAGCGCCATCGGCAATTGTCCAAACAGGCCCGTTAGCGCCCGTTAAGTCTTCGTCAGAANATCCATCTCCGTCAGTATCAGGACATCCATTTCTATCTTGACTTGAAAATCCTTGAACNGCTGGACAAANNTCAGGGTTATTTCCGCCAGGATTTTCTCCAAATCCGTCGTTATCAGNATCGACCCATTGAGTGCCATCTAATGGGAAATCATCATCAATATCAGCATATCCATCACTATCTGAATCAGGACAGCCTAAATGGCCCATTTCAGTTGAGGTTCCAAATAGAATTGGACAATGGTCAGGATCGACTCCAGTTGCATTATCTCCATATCCATCACCATCTGAATCTCTCCATTGCGATGGTTCGAGCGGGAAAGCATCAGCGCCTTCGGCAGTACCCCATAAACTATCAGGGTCAGACCAACCATCAGAATCCGAATCGAGACATCCGTTACGGTCTTCAGTTGACGTTCCTACTATAATTGGGCAATTATCTCCATTAGTCGCCGGAGGTGGATTATCTCCAAATCCATCCCCATCAGTATCTGCCCATTGTGTANTATCGCCCAAATAAGCATCTGCACCATCAACTAAGTTCCAAACNGAGCCATTGACTCCTGATGGGTCAGGGTCACTAACAAGGTCNCCATCTTCATCGGGNCAACCACTTCTATCNANGCTAGANGTACCAACNACNNCTGGNCAAGANTCNGCNCCATTNGCNATTGTCCATCCNCCATCAGGGTCNGAATATCCATCGCTATCGGCATCNGGGCATCCAAAGCGATCTAAGGTNGAGGTNCCTATTGTAATTGGACATCCATCTGGTTGGAAAGCAGGTGCTGGATTGTCTCCATAACCATCTCCATCTTGGTCAGCCCATTGGGTCTTTTCAGAAATTAGAGCGTCTGCTCCATCGACCACAGTCCACCCGCTATCTGGGTTAGAATAACCATCTCCATCAGTGTCGATACATCCTAACCTATCATTGGTTGAATTTCCAAATACTGCAGGACAATCATCATCATCATCTTCAATCCCATCAAAATCAGCATCCTCAGTTAAATTTGTTAGACTATATCCTGCGTTTAACGCCAGAGAGAAAAATTGTGGACCGGTTGGCACNGATGTTCCTAGAACATGAACTTCCCAAGTTCCTGCAGTAGGAGACGAAAAGTTAAGCATCCTTAGATTATTCAAGTTATCACTTAGATTAGTCCATGTTCCTGTTGGGTCTTTTACTGCTAGATCTAAATCATTGACTAGATTNGTTCCAGCGCTTGGTGTCGATTCAGGGTCATGATATGCTAGCGCTAATTGTAAATCTGGGGCTGCTGCAGGNACATTGAAACTCCATCCCCGCTCCTCAGTAGTGGANAGAGATTCATAATCGACNAATGANGAATCCTTTGCTGGCCACATATTCAAAAGTCCAAAACCTTCGTGAGGATTAGGAACAGTTTCNCCTGCACCGTTAGTTGGNGAAGAATATTGNCCCATCATATCATGAGAAGTAGCNCCATANATTGCTTTAATCAAGGCNGATGATGGGTTGGCAACNCCTCTGTTTTCAATTANATGCTCGAGNAGTAAGGCTGTCGCTCCAGCAGCGATTGGAGTTGCCATACTTGTTCCACCCATGTAACAATAACTCGCATTGACTAAATCCCAACATGCCGTAGTTCCAGCAGAACGGGAGAAAGTAGACAGAATATATGTTCCAGGAGCAACGAAGTCTGGTTTGGTTCTTCCATCATCGGTAGGTCCTCTTGATGAGAAACTTGCCATACCAGAAATATTGTCAGCACCACCTCCATACATTGGGCGATAATTTTCACTTGCTCCAATTGTGATTGAATTCTTTGCAGTTGCAGGAGAACCCAAACTGTCTAAGTCTATTTCTCCATCGCTAGGAGTAGTATCTTCACCCGCGTTTCCTGCCGCAATCAAAACCACGATGTCATCATGTATTCTTGTTCCTTGGTCTATTTGTGCAGAAGAAGTAGTGTAAAGTCCATATACATCTGAACCCCATGAATTGGTGTGAATTCGACTGCCATTTTCTTTGGCTAAATCAAGCATATCAACTAGATTATTTGGAATTCCACAGCCAAAACAGCCATTCTGTTCCCATGCATGGAATAGCAGATGTGCTTCAGGAGCAACACCGATTATGGCGCCGTTGCTATGTGTTCCATCTCCGAGTACAGAACCTGCAACGTGCGTACCATGACCGTTTCCTTTTGGCATTTGATTATCGTCCTCGGCACCATCATCACAACTTGGGCCAGGNACTCCNGGGCTACTCCAAGCACAATTAGGATCTGGCCAAGATAAGATACCATGAATNTGGTCTCTAAAATCTGGGTGCATGNCAGAGTTNTTGACTCCGTTATCAATACCNCTATCTGCGACTGTTACGATAATTCCACTGCCATCAAGGCCATTCCATCCAGCATTTGCGTTACTCATTTTAANAGAATCTTTCAAATCATCAGCATTGATTATTCCAGCNCCGACTGTATTTGTTGGAAGGAAATAAGGAGAAGTTTCTATCCATTCAATTTCACCTTTATCAGCCAACCATCTAAATCCATCAGATGTCACAGTTAGAGTAGCAAATCTTCCACTGTGTGAATTGACTTTGATATCAGGATGCTGGTAAACACCCTCCGGTAACTCTTCACCAGATAACATAAGGTTTACTCGAGCNAAATTTTCGACTGCATATGGGTTGTAATTNACAGTATCTTGACCAAGTAANCCTCTGACTAAGTCTTCTCTAATTTTGTCTACAGAATCGAGTTGAAATATTCCTTCAACATTCAAGTTTTGAAGTTCATGAATGTAATGCCCTGAGATTTCACAGTGAAAACCATTTGGTGGAAGAAAAGAATAACAATCAATACCTGCATCTCTNAGTTCATATTTCCATTCGGTAGGCAGTGGGAATGTATGAGTCAATACGTACCATCCTTGAATGAATTTAGATGATTCAGTCCATTCTGCCCAATTCTCGATTGGAATTACATTGGCATCTCTAAAGTGAAGATCAATTTGACTGAGAGCCTGTGAAGGTTCAATCCAGCCATTCTTAATGTCACCAGAAGGATTTACTCCAATTTCATTTAATAGATTTAAATCTACATTGGTNGAGATATCTGTTTGAGGTGTAGCACTTGCATTTTCCATCCCAAATGGTGAAATAATTTGCAATAATAAGAGAACAATAAATGTCGAGGCTCTTGTACGGCTGGCAGTCCACATGGTACGAGGTATTACAAGCCCCCTCATCAATGATTTGCTTAGAAGTTAATTTACTGGAATATTGCGAGGGTTCAAGAAGCGCGCTCTTAGGGCTATGTNATGGCGCGAGGGGCTAATCGNGGAGAGAAGGTTGACCCTATGACTCCTGAACAATTAAATGATCAAACCCAGGTATTAGGTAGACAAATATGGCGTGTNGTNCCTTATGCTAAGCGTTATCCAAAAAGAGTNGCAACNGGTNTTTTTGCNAATGCNGCNGCTAGGTTTTTTGATTTAATGCCCTTTGTAGCCATTGGTTTNGCTGTNGATTATTTTACCGGTGACATACTTTCTGGNCCTCAATTCCTCCAAGACATCATCGAGTCATCNCCTTTTTCTCCGGCGGTTTTTTACGGGATACTGATATTTTCAGGNTTCTTTTGTTTAGCAATTTTCCAAGGAATTTCAGAATATTCTTGGCAAACTTTGGGTTATAAAATCCAACATGACTTGAGAATGGATGCTACCAAGTCACTNATTGCAATGGAAGCATCGTACTATGACATGAGGCAAACTGGCCAAATTATGTCTGTTCTATCAAGTGATGTGAACCAACTTGAAGATGTGGTCGCTGATTCTTCAACCTCAATAATCAGGATTACTGTTACGTTTCTAACCGCTTTTATTATTCTTGTAACGATGTCTTGGAAACTAGCTGGAATTTTGTTTGGTCCACTTCTGTTAATTGTTCCAATAGTGTACTGGTTTTCCACTAGAGTCCAAAGAAAATATCGTAAGCAGAGGGAGTCAACTGGCGATATACACGCAGTTTTAGAAAACTTAATTTCAGGGATTTCGGTAGTTCAAGCATATAATGCACAAGACTGGGAAGCAAAGAGAGTTGAGAGAGATTCAGGATCTTACAGAGACCAAGCAATGGGGGCTAGCAAAGACAGAAACCGCTTCGTTCCTATGATTTATGTTGTCGCAGGTATTGCGTTTGGCCTATTGGTTTCCGCAGGCGGTTATTTGGCAAGTGAAGGTGAAATCACAACTGGCCAATTAGTGACATTTCTTCTGATTAGTACTCGTATGACTATGCCTATGTTCATTTTTGGAATTCTCATAAATCAATTGCAGCGAGGTGAAGCAGCAGCGAGAAGAGTATTTGCAGTCGTCGATTTAGAGCCTAAGATTATCGACACCGAAGAATCTGAAGAACTGACCGAAGATATCACGTCTGTCGAGTTTAGAGATGTATATTTCACTTATCCAAACACTACTACTACAGTTCTAAACGGAATTTCATTTATTGCTGAAGGAGGAGACTTCCTTGGAATCATGGGACACACAGGTGCTGGCAAGACCACTATTCTGAAACTATTGATGAGATATTATCTTCCGGACAGCGGCGAGGTCTTGATCAATGGAAAACCAATTAGCCATTATACTCTAGATTCTGTCAGAGATAAAATTGGCTTTGTTAGCCAAGAACCATTCCTGTTCTATGGCACGGTTAGAGAGAATGTTGTGTATAATCAAGAGGCGACTGAAGAAGAATTACAAATCGCATTAGAGTTAGCTGGTGCTTGGGATTTTGTTCAAGAATTGGAAGAAAAATTAGACACCATGGTTGGCGATAGAGGTGCGAAATTGAGTGGAGGGCAAAGAGCCAGAGTTTCCCTAGCAAGAGCACTATTGAAGCAACCGAGTTTACTAATTTTAGATGAGGCATCGAGTGCTTTAGATGCTGAAACCGAACGTAGAATACAAGAGAATCTCATCGCAAGTGGCAGTGATAGGGCTACTATTGCGGTTGCTCACAGATTAAGTACAATCAGAAATGCTGATGAAATTCTTTCCATGGTTGATGGTGCTGTTGTTGAAAGAGGTAAGCACGACGAATTAATCAAGGCTGGTGGCGTTTATTCCAGTCAGTGGACAATTCAGACCGGCGATATGGCAGGACTGTGATCATTGCCGTTTAACAAT
>PBXE01000028.1 GCA_002727485.1 Methanobacteriota archaeon
AATAATTGCTGTTATCGCAGTTCTTGCACTTCCATCATTGACATATACAGGGTCATACATCATTGCAGATGCACCTGCTCCCAAGGAAGGGGTTGAGATGCCTCCCGAAAATCATGAAAAACTCAGTGAAGGATTATTTTTCATTGTCATCGATGGTGGGCGACGAGATATGATGAAAGATCCAAATCTGATGCCGACTCTAAACTCAATGACTACAAATAACGGTACTTACATCGATGTATTTACTAATCCGCTCACTATGACTGCTTCTTGTGTCAAAGAAATGGCCACTGGCATACCATCAAGGCCTAATGAAGGGTTGAGTAATTTTCACCCCGAACATCCAGGTACACCAGATGGATGGGCATTATCAAGTACATACGATGGAAATGGGGATGGAATCCCAGATAATAATTTTGGAATCGTTGGTGACTATGTTTGGGGCGACTTATACTCAGACAATGATGATATCAATTTTATGAAACATAGATATGGTCATGCTGATTATATGAAAGGTGACGAAGAATCATTTGTAACTCTAAATAGTTGGCTAGATGGAGAAATTCCATCAAGTAATACAAAACCAAATATTATTTTTGATGAAACGCCAAATGTAATTGTTGCTCATTTATCAGGACTTGATAGCACAGGACATAGATATGGTTCAAAAGACTCTGCAGAATATATGGATAAGTTAAGGTGGCTTGATGATAATTTTGCGGTAATATTTCCTAAAGTTCCGGAAAATTGGACTGTTATGGTAACGTCTGACCATGGATTAACCGATACAGGGCAACATGGCTCTCCCGATCAAATCATTCGAGAAGTTGGTGCTTGGGTGTGGGGGCCAAATATCAAGAAAGGACATATTGTAGAAAAAGAAGTTGACCAAAGAGATTTGGCTACACTGCCATCGCTACTATTATCGCTACCATTACCACATGCTAATCACGGCGTTTTTCCTTTAGACATGCTAGATATTAGTCCAGAACATAGACAAGATTTGGAACATTGGAACTGGAATGCGACAGTAAAGAGAAATGAATGGATGGAAGAAAATGGCCACCCATATGTTGAAGGATTAAGTTCTGAGGTTATCGAATGGGAAAAGATTTCACCTGAAGAAATGGGAATTAGAAATACAGATTTAATTATCTCTGGAATTTTCTTCGTTTTGATTTGTTGTTCTGTAATGTTTTTGATGAAAAAGAACGGCTTGAGTAGTAGATTAACATATTCAAGTGGAGCTATTTTAACACTGATTTTTGCCATCTCATCTTTCATTGCCGCTAATCGACCTTCTCTGGTATCAATATTCTATCCGCTAGGAAATATTCTACCTTATACTGTTATGAGTTTAGCTCTATACCTCTTGTGGACTAAATCGAGAAATAAAAAATTGATCACTTCTCTTACCTATCTATTAATCGCTTCTACATTTTTCATGCTAACATATGTAGAAACTCGTTTCTCAGCACTTAATTTGATGTTATTATTGATGATTGCATTTCCAATCTTTACCAAATTTGAAGGGGATGAAAGAACTTCTAAATCACAAAAAATATTTTATTCATTAGTTATGATTCCTACTGTATTCTTTTCTCATTACAGAGCAATGGGGTTTTCTCTACCTAGAATTATGATATTCTTTACATTTGAAATGACTTTACTTTCTGTACTATTCGGTAGTTGTCTAATTTTAATCTCAACTTGGTTCTTCGTAAATAGAAATGATTTCTTCAAATCAAGAAATCAGAAAATCACAGTAACTGGGTTATTCACTGCAATACCATTTTTGATTTCCTTAGAAAGTAACCTTGTCGACTGGATTTTACTATCAGGAATAATTTGTTACTTAATTTATGGAATATATTTATTGTCTAAAAAATCTAGTAATTCTCAAGAAGTTTTCCTATATTGTACTCTTTATTGGCTAGCAATGACTTGGGGCGGTTGGACTAGTGCTGCTACAATGATTATCTATTCAAGTATCGAATCTTTCCTTTCCAAAGAACTGAAATTTTTGTTACAAAAAACAGAAAATTTCTATCGTGAAATTGCTAGAACTATAGTGATTACACTTTTCCCACTTGTAGTTTGGTTTTCTTGGTGGGCAGCATTGGGACAAATCGATGGTTTTGGCCATCCACGGGATGTAGACCCTGGAAATATTTTCCTAAATGGAGGATATATTGGAGACAGATTCTCTCCAAGTAATGCTTGGGTTGGCTTCATGGGAGCAGGAGCAACTGCAGCAATGTCTATGATGTGGTGGAGCCTGTTCAGGAAATTCGGTTGGCCTGTACATTATGTTGCATTATTACTTGTAGTTAGAATCTCGATGATTTCACTGCAATTATCTGTTTCACCAAATCTTCCAAGATTGATTTTCAAGATATCTTGGGACATAATCTTCGCATTAGGATTGATAGGCCTAATGTCACATACTCTGATTACTAACTACATACAAAATCGAAGATCGAGTAAAGCGATAAAAGCCTAATCACTCAGATTCTCCATACTGCTTTTGTTGAAATTCAGACTGCGCTGGTCCTGTAATAATGTATACAGATAGTAGTAAAGCAGAAATTGAATATAGTATAAATTGAGGCTTAGTATTTCCTAAATCAATGCCAAACTCAGTAGAATTGACAAGAGAAATGATTGTTGCTGTTAAAATAGATAGGCCTTGTATTGAAGAGATTTTCAGAGGTAAACCGTGCTTGTTTTTTGGCAACTTCCTATCTGCAATCATTAAGCCACCAGAGATAATCATCACTGGTAGAATCAAGAAATCGAAATATGGTTTTACTACTTCCGAAGGACTAGACATAAAAACATCGAAAAAGCCATCGGTAGTAACACTAGGTCCAATTCCTGAAGAAGGTTGTAACCAAATTAATGCTGCTGCAGTAATCAAAACCATTGCATTCGCAGGAGATGCTAACCCATTAAAGTAAACCTTATCTGATGCTTCTTCATATTGAAATCTAGCAAGTCGTAACATTCCAGTTACAATAACCCAACATGCAGCAATACCTAGAGAGATTGTCCATATTGGTGCTGCTTCTCCCCACCTGCCAAACATTACAAAAATCAGTAATGCTGGTGCGACACAAAATGAAACACAGTCTGACATAACATCAAGTGTACCTCCAAGTAATTTCTTCTTGGAGTATCTCCTTGCGATTGGACCATCGATAATATCTCCTATGACCGAAAGTAAGATACATGTCATCGCACCCCAAATATAATTTGTATTAACTCCATCCTTAAAATATGGATTTTGTAATTCTTCAACTGCTAAAATTATGAATAAGATGGATGCTACTCCAAGTAAGCCATTAGCCAATGTAATGAAATCTGCAATCCCCATCATTCGATATGTTGTCTTCATCTAATCACCCAATAGAGCGGCATACTAACCACTCGCAGTAGGCGTTGTAAATGACAATGCTGATGAATGTTTAGCCGCCAATATAGAAAATATTTAGATTTGGTAGTTTTATTTAAGAACTCAAAAGCCTAATTCTATATATTGAATTAATCTAGCGATACCATGGAAAAGCAGTTTGTAATTGCCATACTACTTACCTTGATTTTTTGTTTAGGCAATGTCTCGGCAGGTGACACCACTCCTGGGGAAGACGTTAATCCGGATGAATCAGATGTACCTTTCACAATTCTTTCCCGTGATTCTCCTTCAGTTGACACTGAAAAATGGTCGCTAAAAATTAGAATGAATGACGATGCATATCAAAATAATACTACTTTTGAAATTACTACTCAAATCTGTCTGAATAATGGTGTTTGTGACCCTCCAGTCAAGATGGATGCAAACATCGAAGGTCAAGAACACACTATTTCACTTACTCCGCCCAGCGATCATACTTATGTAAACTGGAGAGTGAAAGCGATTTATGAAGATGGTAATTCAACAAATTATCCATTTGGTGATTGGTATAAGACTTGGTCCTCTTGCTGGAATCAAGATGGAGTATATGGTGGAATTGATTCTACCGAGGATGGATGTAATTCCGAAGATGAGGGCATTCCTGGGTTTGAAATGTTTCTAGCAACAACCGCAATTATATCTGCTGCAGCATTTTCTAGAAGAAAATAATTACCAGAAATAGTATATAATCGGTACTGCTAAAACTGCAATTATCAACATCGGATATACAAACTTAGACCACCACTTTTTTTCTATTTTCTCTCCGATCGATTCCGCCACACTAACCAATCCTTCTTCGATTAGTGTACTTGGGTCCATGAAATACGCTGATAGTATTCGGTTTTCAATTATTCCTAGATTTATCCGCTAACCGTAACTGATAACATTAACATTCATATCGCGTAGCATGGATTGGTGGATTTACCTCATTGCTGGTTTTTTCTGCTATGTCATTATCATTATATTTCTATCAAAAAAATACCCCGAGACACATTTCGATTGGGAAAATATTGATTGCAAAGATTATCAATTTCCTCAAAGTTTTACTTGGGGCGTTGCAACAGCATCACATCAAATTGAAGGAAACAATGACAATAATTGGACTGATTTTGAAAAGCGTACAGGTATTGAGCAAAGTGATAGTGCTTGTGAGCATTGGACAAGATGGAAAGATGACTTCGAACTTATCGAAAATTTGGGAGTCAAATCTTATCGGTTTTCAATCGAATGGAGCAGAATACAACCGCAAAAAGACGTCTGGAATGAAGAGGCTNTTGANCAGTACTGTGAAATGATAGATGANTTAATTTCTAAAGGAATCAAACCAATGGTTACTTTGCATCATTTCTCTCACCCAATATGGTTTGANGANATTGGCGGATTTTTNGAACGTGAAAATATTTCATATTGGACTGAATACTGCAAAAAAGTATTCACAAGATTAGATGGTAAAGTGAATGATTGGTGTACAGTAAATGAGCCTGAAGTATTTTCAATAATGGGCTACTACATGAAAATGTTTCCACCAGGCAAAGGATCGATTTTCAAAACTATTAGAGTGATGAAAAATATGCTTCATGCACATTCTCAAACCTATCATGATCTTAAAGAAATAAATCCTGAATCAAGAATTGGTTTAGCCAAAAATGTAACGCTTTTTGACCCTTTGAGAAGATGGAACCTCATTCATTGGATTACTGCTGGTGCTCTAAATTATATTTGGAATGGTGCNATAATATCGGCNTTAACCAAGGGCAGGATGTTTGGNACCAAAATTAGCGAAGCAAAAAATTCGTATGATTTTATCGGTTTGAATTATTACACTCACGCTTTAACCAGCCCCTTTATTCCGCAGAAAGTGGGAGTACAATTACCCAAACGTGAACATGAAATTNTGACTGAATTTGGTTATGTTATGTATGCAGAAGGGCTCGAACGATCAGTTAAGATGCTCTCTAANTTAAANGTACCAATCGAGATTACNGAAAACGGAGTAGCTGATTCCAATGATAGTCTTAGGCCGATGCATCTAAAGAGACATGTTTGGTGTATTTCAGAAATCATAAAGCAAGGATATGATGTTCGGTCATACTATCATTGGTCATTAATGGATAACTTNGAGTGGGCTGAAGGATATAAACTAAGATTTGGTCTGTATCATGTAGATTATAAAACTCAAGNAAGAACANTAAAACAAAGTGGCAAAGATTATCAAAAGATAGTTAAATCTTAACNGTGGAATAATATTGATAATTAATAGTAATGAGTAAGTCGACATNCTATGTCGGCCNATAAGAATCAACCNCAAAAGATATTTGTCACAGGAGTGAATGGACACATTGGCAATAACATTGTCCGCGATTTACTGGAAAATGGATATTATGTCAAAGGTTCTGTTCGTTCACTTGCAGATCCTAAAAAAGTCGACCATGTAAGACAACATGCAATTGATCTTGGATGTGAAGATNGACTGGAATTAGTGGAAGGCGATATCCTTGATGCAGACCCATGGAGTGAACTAATCAGAGGTTGTGATTCTCTTTTCCACACTGCGACTATATACTCAAACACTGATGATGGACAACTGATAATCGAGACCGCAATNAGAGGNACTGTNCACTTACTAACCGCTGCNAAAGATGCTGANATTAAGCGGGTAATCTATACCTCAAGTATTGCNGCAGTNGGAAATACACCCAAAGGTAGAGANAAAACCGAAGCGGACTGGCAAACTGAAAGATTCTCACCTTATACAATTGCGAAAACGGATTCTGAAAAAAGGGCTTGGCAATTGGCTGAATCACTAGAACTAGATCTACGTGTAATCAATCCTGGTGCTGTTCTAGGTGGTAATTTTATACATCCTACCCCGAGTGTAGAATTCTTTCCCGAGATAATTAGTGGGAAGATTCCAATGGCTCCAAAAATACCTATTCCTATAGTCCATGTCAGAGATGTGGCAATTGCTCATAGGCGTGCTTTTGAAGTTGATGAAGCAGAAGGAAGATTCATTGTTGCACCCCATAAAAATCTAACTTTTGCAGATGTTTGTAAAACTACAAGAAAATTATATCCTAATAGTAAGGCAACGAAGATTGCAATTCCAAGANTCATGATGCCATTCGTGATATTCTTTGACTGGATAAGTGGAATAAAAAGCGGTAAAAGGATGATGACTAGAAAACGAGCCAAGAGTTTATTCAAGGGAGATTCTAATTTATCTTCAGATAAGGCAACTAAAATCCTTGGAATACAATGGGAAAGTCTAGAATCATGCATTACAGATTCAGTTGAACAGTTCAATATCAATTCTAAGTAGATGTTATTGATTCATCATCTTTTTTCCACTTAGATTTTATAAATTTAAACAGAACTCTGGAAAAAACCATAGAAAATAATAGGAAAATGATAGAAAACCAAAATGGAGTATTATCACTAGTTGCTAGAAACCAAGTTACAACTAATATGCCCATTCCATATACCGCTCGGAAAGCCGAAAACAGAAGAAATGAACGAAATAATGGATTCTGCATCAATTGATTGAATCTANCCATCNGATCACTGCCAACCAAATCATGAGAAATCAATCTTCATCATCCATTGAGGAAATTTGTTCCAAACCATCCCACAANTCCTTATTGGAAAGGTATCCAACAAATTCCTTATCTTTGTCATGAAGTAAAATTCCCTTTGGCTTATATTTGTTTATTTTTGCCCATGTTTGAGAAACATTATCTTCCCAACTTATAGAAATTATATTTGTATTAGCACAATCACCAACTGTAGCTTTCTGTATTGAACTAATTCCTTTAGGTGGTGCTCCATAGTGCTTCAAAAAATCATACAGNTACATTACTCCTAGGAATTTATCTTTTTTGCTATCATAAACCAAAATTGCATCATCTGGTCTTTCTGCAAATTTTGCAGCAATTTCGGGCATTGTGACATGAGGTTCTACAATCTGATAACTATCCTCATGCCTCAAGTCTTTGAGCATAGGTTCACCCTTCGCCATAAATTATCCTTTTGATGTAAATTAAATTATACTTCCTATATTTCTATAACGGAAAAGTACTTTTAATACGGATTTTAACTAAAATATAGCGGATATCATGTATGCTACAGTTGGAGAACTTGAATTAAGAGATGAATTTGCGCTTTTACCGCATAATTCTGTCCTTTCGGATGTCTCTAAAGCATTAACTCCAGTCAAAAATTCTGCGGCATTAATTCGTTCGCCTAAAGGAAAGGGTATTTCAGGTATTATCAAAGCACAAACATTACTTTCAGCGTTGAAGCAAGGAGANGACCCTTTAANTTTCAAAGCCTCAAAGATTATGTCTACTAACATACTAAGGTTAAAATCGGAAACTCCGATTGAAGTTGCGATTGAAAAAATTACAGAATTGAGGCCCGATGCAGTCTTGGTAATAGACTCTGATGGGGTTTTTGCCGGATACCTAAGCGCAGAAGATTTTAGGGAGATGAAATCACGATTTCTAATCTCTGATGATTTGAACAAGGANCCCCCACAAACAATCCAAGATGCTGTAAAACTGAGAGATGAATTTCGNTTAGTTCCCGTTAATTCAACGCTAGATAAGGTCTCTTTGTTGCTCAGAAGGCCTTCTGTTCAATTTGTTCTTGCCCAGGATAAGAAGAAAGGGNTCGTTGGNATAATTTCAGTACAACAAATTCTTAATATTTTTTCGAATAAGAAAAACCCCGAAAAAGAGAAAATTAAAGCACACATGAAAAGCAATCTACTAAGACTTCGAATAGATACTCCGATAATTAATGCGGTAGAAATTATCAGAAAAAGAGAGCCTGAAGGCGTGCTAGTAATAGATAAAGAAGGAAAATTTCATGGCTTTTTAAGCCCTGATGATTATCGTCAATTAATTTCATTTATGCCGGTTGAAATAGAACACGATGGTACTTTTGATTCTTTAGAACCATATTTGAGAGATAAAGTAGGACAAGAACATGAAGGTCCTGTTGTTTGGAATTATATGGGCTCTGAACTTGTGGTCAACAACCAAGATTTAGAAATTAAACTAAACGATAGAGAATTGAATATTTCAATTCCTGTAGCCTGTGATCAAACAGGTTCTGTAAAAGTTGAACTAAACTTCGACTTGGGTGATTCTGAAAATCTAAATAGAATTTCGGTAGCAAACCCTATTATTCAATCCGATGAATTAATTCAGAGTCAATGGTCTAANGTGTTCATAGAAACNATTTGGAATCATGTTTTATCATGGATTGACTCCTCAACACCTAATGGTACGTATGCCGGTGGCTTTGCAATCGGTGAATCTGGAAAACTAGTAACTTCAGTTGAAGAATTATCTGAACAGGGGGGTGATTCTTTTGAGCGCTAGTGTAAGTATCAGTGTAGATGACTTTGCTGAAGATATNAAGGGGCCATTACTTCCAATACTAGATGCATTGGGTTTGATTGGNGGGGCTGGAGGNGACGATTTAGATCTTGCAGGATGGAATTTTCAAAAAGCTGTAGATTTTATCAAGAGTTATGAAAGGACCACTAGTTTACTAACAATTTTTGATTTGCTCGATCCCGAAGTATTACCACCATCATATACAATGTACAGAGACGTANNNGGTCATGCAACAACTCAGACATCTGCCTCGGCTAAAGAAGAGATTTGGCAACCACTGTTAAATTTCAACGACNCTAATTACCAAGTCGATTTAGGAATTACTCATCACCGTGAGATGAAAGATTCNGAGATNCTTCCTTCCGGAGATCACTGTCAAATCATTTATTTAGGGTTATTTGCAAAACTATCAGATCTAATTATTAACAACAATATTAAATTCAGTGCGGACCTTTCTCTACCTATTTTACGCTCTGAATCTACTTCTGCTAATGACATNAATCATAGTTTTCTACTTTTCCAAGACGACACCGAACCTATGGCTAAAACCTCCATNCAACTAAGAATTGAACCATTCGGGGCNAGNCAATTTGATGTTGGTAACATGAGTTGTGATGCAATCATACTAAGATTGGCAATCGGCAGAGACGGATTAGATGTCGAACTAAATTTAGAGAANTTCGTTGGCCCATCCACCCCAGTTTCTCAAAACCTTTCGATTGATATTTCATCGGCTNGACAAGGTTTCAATCCTGATTTTGATCAATTACTNAATATTCTTCTAAATGCAATACCATCGCCGACTATCTCAGANCATCTCTTGCCAATTCTTGGNCTTGATAGTTCAAAATCACCTTCTGTNCCTGAAATAGGAATCATATCACTATTAATGAATATGAATAATTCTCAAGACCTAATCAATGGAATAAAATCATGGGCTCTTCAAATTCTTACCAATTCAGAAGGATTAGCCACACATCCAATCGAAAACTGGTTCTACCATGCTTATGCTCTTTTCACTGGCATTGAACCAAGTCCTGTTTCAGATTTCTTCCCCGGTTCTGGAACATACAATGACCCGTGGGACCTATCTTTCAGTTTTGCGTCGAATACAGGACTTTTCGGCGTTCAGATATGGATGGAAACCGGTGTTGATGGTACAACATCAGTAAAAACACGAGCTTACGGGAATTATGAATTACCATTTAATTCTAATAATAATCAAATAAATTTCAAATTAGATTTAGACTTATTTTCAATACCATTATTCGGACAAGGTTCTATAAATTATCTCAATAATGGATTTATTGGATTAGAAGTCACTGCAACTGATAATACTCTATTCGATTGGAATAGTTCCAGCACAGGTATGTCGGCAAATCTGAAGAATGCCTTAGGAAATTTGGACGGGAGTGTAGAGAAATTTAAGGCGGGCCTGAATATTGGTCCAAACCTATCTTTCTCACCTGAACTTGCACTAATCAATGTTCAGTTTGGGACTACTTCGAGGGATATCGACTTACTTTCTGGCGGTTTAACCGATGAATTGGCAAACATGCTAGGAGATCCATTCCGCAATGCCCTATCCGATTTATTAGTTTCAGACCCATATTTACAGAGAATCGGCGCATTACTTGGATTGGTCTGCCCAAGAAATAATGGCACTACGTGTTTGATTCGGGATATTTGGGAAGGAAGTAGTAATGATTTACGTATCGGAGGAACTACAAATACAATTGATTTCATTGATTTCATTAATGATCCTCTTTCAACTATTGGCAGATATCATAACATGCTATTAGAATCGAACTCAATTTCCTCAGCCTCGGGCATGTTATCTGGAATAAGACCATGGACTCTGATTGCCGAAGCATTGGCAGATTTGATTCAATCCATAGTAAATGAAATTCAGGGCAACCCACCTGTACCAATTAGAACTGATGGAGAATGTTCCATAGTTACTGATTTTAGTACCATTGATTCATACATTATACCAATTACGCCTTCTGATGCTTTCCCAAGAGTTGAACTAGAATTTGATTATGATTCAACTACTAAATGCCTAAGTTTACATCCTGTGGCATACTTTAGTGAGGTTACTGTAGGANCTAAATTACAACTATCTATTGAATTAATTGCNGACATATTCTCCATCAACTTGCCTGATTATTTAGTTGAAAATTCTGTTGCTTCTGAGCAATCATGGTTGGCCGGAGCAAGGCTAAATGCGATTTTACAATCACAAATGGTCTCTGGCAGCAGACCTGCGATGCAAGTTATCGATTTTAGTTCACTTGAGATGACAATACAATCGATAGTAGCTGGTTTGGAATGGGAAGCTCCTACTGACTCAACAGATTCCAAGTTTGGCTATAATATTACAATTAATGATTTTCAATTTGATGGGGAAATACCAGATTTACAAGGATTTTTTGCCCTCTTACCGCAAGGNTTTGACTTCTCACAGATTGAAGGTCTGTCTTGGGATGGATTAAATCTCCATTTCCCNGATTTTTCTTTCATCTGCTTTAGAGGTAGTAACAAAGGATGGTGGAATTCAGATGGATCGTTGANATTCTCTTGGCCTGACATTAATTGGGACCTTGGAATAGAGATTCCAGGGTTATCAATTTCGCTTCCAAAAATTGGAAAAATATCTTTTACTGGATGGAATATACCATCTATTTCATTTAATTCCCTCAATCTTCCGTTTGATTTAAACTTCATACTNAGAANTATTTTNCCAAGCCTGCCTGACTTAGGNTCTGGAGGGTCTTGGAATTTAAGTGAATTCTTAGAATTACCAGTAATNCGTATGTTAATAGGNAAATTCATCGGNTTAAGATGTGGTAAAATCGGATTTTTCTTTTCTGGATTCTTCAAGATTGATCCTATGTTCCCACACCTGAATTTAGGTTCGATGTTAAGATTCAATGGATTTGAAATTCCAAAATTTAACCTCCCTGATATGCCTGATGCATGGAAAATTTCTCTTGGNTTAAACTCAAATTCTCTCGGTTTAGGNCCGTTTACCCTNCCAATTGATTGGCCAGAAATAAANTGGCCAAACTTGCTAGACGACCCATTTGGAGAATTGAAATTATTCTTTATGAATCTCTTNAATGGACGTTCAAAAAGTGGCGAACCATTTGCCTTACCAACTTTGAGATGGCTATGGGGATTATTCACAGGAAAATTACCCGATCTTCGACTGCCTGATTTTGGATGGGGAGATTCCCAATCAGACGGATGGTGGGATGGTTTTGATTGGGGTGGTATCAATTGGGGAAGTATCAATTGGCCTAGTTTAAACTGGGGNAATTTCAATTGGGGCGGATTAAACTGGAATGATTTGAANTGGGGCGATTCAAATGTTAGAGATGCCCCTTGGGGAGATTTTGATTGGAGTNCTCTGAATTGGGCGAACCTTAACTGGGATGCACTAAACTGGCCAAGTCTAAATTGGCAAAGTTTGCAGTGGGGTGATTTAGATTGGCCTTCGCTAAACTGGGGAGATATTAATTGGAATTTACTGAATTGGCGAGGTTTGAATTCAGGTGATTCAAATTGGAATGGTTTCGATTGGGATAATTTTGACTTTTCTGGACTTAATTGGAGTGCATTACAATGGAATGGTATTGACTGGTCTGGATTTAATTGGGGTGAATTATTTGCAGGATGGGGAGGCTCATCTTCCCGTACTGGCGGAGGATGGAGTGGTTTTGATTGGAATGGACTCAATTGGGGTGGAATCAATTGGCCTAGTTTAAATTGGGGAGATTTCAATTGGGGNGGATTAAACTGGAAGGGGTTAAATTGGGGTGATTCTAATGTTAGAGATGCCCCCTGGGGAGATTTTGATTGGAGTGCTCTGAATTGGGCGAACCTTAACTGGGATGCNCTAAATTGGCCAAGTCTAAATTGGCAAAGTTTGCAGTGGGGGAACCTNGAATGGCCTTCATTAAACTGGGGAGATATTAATTGGAATTTACTGAATTGGNGAGGTTTGAATTCAGGCGATTCAAATTGGAATGGTTTCGACTGGGATAATTTTGACTTTTCCGGCCTTGATTGGAGTGCATTGGAATGGAATGGTGTTGATTGGTCAGGATTTAATTGGAGTGAATTAATCGGAGGATTCTCAGGATTTAAGATAAATCTACCACCAATCCCTCTAACAATTGTTGGTAATGGAACCTATGAAAATCCCTGGGCTGTAAGTCTAAATAAACCTGGCTTCAATAAATTCCAGTTGCTATTTTGGCTNGACCCTGATGGATTACCAAGACTAGAAGGAATTCCTGAAGTTTTCAATCATTTATCTGATGAAATAATGGATGTATTAGATATTGTTTTAGCCATTGATTCACCAGAATTATCTCTTGACTGGGCCATGTCTTTAGGAAAAATGCTTGGGGAGTTAGGNCAACTTGATCCNCGAGTNGCGCATGCAATTGGGGGAATGTCAGAAACTAAACTCGGCAATTGCTTCATGGGATTAGAAGCATTCATCAAAGAGTCTGATGGTCTNATTAGCCTAATTTCACAAAAGGATGAAAATGGTTCTTGGTCTACAAATCAACAAATATCTACTCATGAAGCACATCACTTGAATGTCCTAAAAACGGCATCAGTAATTCAAGAAACTAGTAATTTCATTTCATCTATATCAGGTTCAACTGCGATTAAATTCCTATTTGTTTCTCCTTCATGGTTAGGAAATTCTCCGTGGGATGACATGCAAAGTAGTTTAGAATCTAATTTTTCCATAACTCATAACCCTACTGAGATAACCGATTTATCTGGGCAAGGAATTTTATCAACCTCACAAATACAACTTATGGATTTATCAAGCCATGATAAATCAAAACCATTCCATCTTCTTATTCCTAATCTAGCAATACCAACAACTGTAACATACAAGCAACATTTAGAAAATCAAATTGCGATGATGGTTGAACATCTAACCTCGGACGGCAATTGTAAGGTATTCTTAGCAGGACATTCGGTTGGTGGATTGGCGGTTAGATATTATTCGGAAGGAGGTCCAGATACGCTATCGGATGGAACGCAAGTCGATAGAGATACAAAGGTCTGTGGAGTTACAACCTACTCTACTCCACATGATATCGATAGTTTAAGAAATACTGAAGCTGGAGAGTCNGTTTTACAAGTAATGCAATTATTAAGGTTGATTGGAACTTTTGACCCATCTAACCCTCCTGAATTTGACCCNGATGATTTCGATGAAATTATCGCTAATGCTCAGAACGAAAAGAATATTTCACCCGAATTACTCAAACAACTGGCTACAATTCTTCTCGAAACAGCAATGAAAACTGGAAATCCGGAGGAATCACCATGATTAATCTAGATTCAATCAGAACTTTTCATCTTACAAACTCTTTATCGAGTTCGTGTATCTATGTTAGCATAACTGAAGTTTCACTTTGGAGGTATGATTAATGGCGATTCCAACAATGGCTATAGGGTGCGCCATGGTTGATTCTAATGCTGGACCAAGTATTATTGAGGCGCTAAAAGATGTTACTGATGTGATTGAAAATGCTTCTATTAATCCACCTAAAATGCCGACTCACCTTGGCGTTGGATTTAGATTTGGCCTAAATCATACTGCTGATATTGGGTTGGATAACAATGCGCAGTTAGAAGTAGATTGTAGACTTGATTTACTGTCTTTTGAATTGGGCAATAGTAACCTAGATGACCCTAGACCTATGCCTGCAATACATATTGAATCTAAGTTGACTGGTTGTGACCAGGAAGGAGAAGAGAATTATCTCCTAGGTGGACCAGGTGAACCAACTAGACTGAGGTCGATTGACCTTGATGTTTCATGGCATCAAGAATTCAATGGTAGTAGTGGTTGGAATTCTGCACTGTCCCTAAATGATGCTGCATTCATGAATTATGTTGACTGGAACGCTGATATTCCTGGNAAATTAAANATCACNAATTCAGTNTGGGATGCTGGTGCTTCGGAAGTAATCGATGCCTTTTTGGAATTTTATTCATTAAACGATCACCTCTCTGCAATTGATACATTTTTATCCGGCTTAGATATTATGGGATTGGCTTATCCGACTGATATTCCAAACCCAATNTCTGGTGGACAAGATGTTAGGTGGAACTTAGACACAACTGCACTTCAAACATTTATTCAAACCCCAAGAGACTATATTGAACAACTGCTTCAAGACCCCCATGGAAATTGGGATTTAGGTCAAGCTATTCCGTCTACTGGACTTCCAATCGGTGAACATATTGCAGAATTTTTACCTAATGCTTCGTGGAATACATCTGTTGATTCATTAGGCCAGCTTGAAATCAATCTACCTATATTTGATATCTCTGCTGGAGTAAATATTATTCTTGACAGATATGGTGATTTATCTCTAGGAATCGAACCATTTGATTTTGGACCGATGGACTTTGATGCACTGATTAAAATTGATGCCTTTGACCCAGCAAGCTGGATTGACGGACCTAATATTGAGTTATGCTTTTCTATGAATCAGAGTGTGTCAGGGTTCTTTGAAGGTTCACAAATAAAATTGTGTAGAAATTCGCCTTGGACTTTAGAACTTGAACTAACAAATACCCCATGTGTACCAGTATTCACCAGCACCGGNATCTCATTTTCCAACGTATCTCAAAGTTATAATTTATTGGACTCAAATAGCAGGAATGAATTCTTATCTCTGATTCCTGGATTTTTATTAGATTCAACATTACAGATGAGTTTTGAAAAGTTATTACTCCAGCACATCGAAAATGGTTCTTTAATTTCTAGAGTATTTACGGTACTTAATCTAACATCGATTGAAGAAAATGGAGCGATTAGTGCAAATTCAATCCTACCTTGGTTATTAGATCCAGTAAGTCAATTCAGCAATGCATTCCTGACCTCTAACGGATTGAATATTCCCTCAATTTTAGAACTGGCNGATGCAATNTTAGAATGNACAGGAATTGACCTTGAACAGATACTGGAAAATGGGCCTGTACCTATTGATTTTGTTGGTACACCGAACCAAATTATTTCCGAGATAAGAGTTAATCTAGGTTCAATTGCACAAAAATATGTNTTGGTCACTCTAAGAGAAAATCCTGCTACTAATGGACTACTGACAATTTCACTAGAGCCACATCCAGACCTTGGGNCATTAGGAACTGGACTTTTGTCGATTGATGGACAAATTAATGTCAACATATCTTCAGACCTTCAAGTAAGTCTAGATGGTTCATACATTGACATATCATATGACATAGGTACTGCTCTATCAGGTATACAAGCGGTTGGAGATGATTTCTTTGATGGATTGTTAAATTCATTTAGTAACTCAAACATTGATTTTAATCTAGCGATTCAATCTGGAACACCGACATTATCTGCTACCGTTGATTTTGATGTTACAAATTCGGCCTCGGTTATTTCTATAATTCATCTATATCCAAATGTTCAGGGCGTNGACTCTTTCTTAGCAGAAATTGCTAGCACAGCAATAACTGCAATTTTACCAGAATTACTCGAATACGCTATAGNGCAACTTGATGGAATAACTCTGTTTGGAACTGTAACACTTGGAGATTTCATTTCTGGAATCTTACAAGATTTGNATTTATATGATGGTAGTTCTTTGAATCTAAACGGATTTACTGACCTAGCAAATAACCCTATTGAATATTTGAAAGTCAACCCTCGTTTGTTTAATCTCTTTGCCAGATTCTCAATCATGCTATCAAACCTATTCCCAAGCGGAGGAGGTTCTCTACCATTTTCAGTGACACCTCANAATAATGGAAACCTCGACTGGTATTCTATTCAATATACTGGAACAGATTCATGGCTGAAGGACTTTACTTTGGATATTGGNGATAAAAAGATTGACAATGAANTAGGAATTTGGCTATCATATAGCAACATTATATCAATTCCCGATCTTGCAGGAAATCAACTTGTAATCAATTCNGAGTTAGGTGTTTCTCGTGATAGTAATGCTGAATGGAGTTTTGCTGGTATGATTTCAGCATATTTATCCACCCCTCTAATAGATTCTCCATTCGTAATACAACCATCAATCAAGATATTCTATGACGATGAATTTAGAGTTTGGATGAGTTCTGGAGTTGATTTAACTGGCAATGCACCTCATCCTATTACTGCATTTGATTCATCCTCATTTTGGATTAAGTTGCTACCTCAATCTGAATTTGACTATGGTATCCCTGACCTCAGAGCTATGCTTCTTGGTGCCGCTAATACCGCCTTGGACATGATAGAAANNATACCACAAGTTCAGTCATTCTTGTCTACAGGAATTTACAATTATTCCGGTTCTGAATTATGGAAAACCGCATTATCTAAATTAACAGTTNTTGGAGATTGGTTAGCCTATCTAGGAGTTTGCACCTACAANTCTACTTCAGTAGAAACTGTAAACGATCCTGCGGTTTGGAGAGGNAATCCATCAGGNACTCCAACCTATAATATTAGAAATATAGAACANATTATNAACCATTACAAACCTGACGGAAGTGGATATTTCCTTTATCCAAATAATACTAATAATGTATATGATGTTCTTCTAAGAGGAATTATTGACCGCTTGGTTGCCTTTGCATTGGAAATGTCGATTTCAGAAAATAATTTACCAATTTTCAAAGGAAAAATCAAGGATTCTGAGTTCACGATTTCTCTAAACGTTCAACAGGATGGAACTGAATATATATTTGGACTCAATATAGACTTTTCAGAAGATATTGAAATTAATTTAGGTTCAATGAAAATGATAATTTTTACTCAAGATTTAGAAGATGAAACATACGATGAATATTGGTGTACTAAAACTCAGGGAGATTATTCCTCAGGAATTACCTTACAACTACTGAAGTTTGATTCAACTACTGCTCAACCATTTGANCAATATTTCAGTTTAGAATTTGGCCACTTNACAATNATGATTGAAAAAGCAGACGGGAANCCAATGTTAGACGGATTTATTTTACTCAACACTGTATCCTTGACTACCTGTATTGATTTGACGTTTGCAGGNTCTACNTCTGCAGATTTGAGTTTTAGGCTAGACTTAGATGATTTCGGACTTTCNCTAGGAGGTAATGGCGATAATGATGGAGGNAATGGCNTAGCAGCTGGAGTNTTAGATAGTGGNGAAGGTGGTGAAGCNGTTAAACCAATGTTTGATATTGCTATTTGGGCCAACAAATTACATTCNTCTACCAATNTTGACTTTGGTGCTAGTTTGAAAGGTGAAGTNGAATATTGGTTCCCNATTAACAAACAATTTGGACCTATAAAAATTGCACANATTGGNGTAAAATACGAGGCCCAAGATTCTGATGGTGACGAGCATCGATTGATGATTCTAATTGATGGTGAGGCAGAAATTGCTGGCTTCCTTGCCCAGGTTGACGACTTATCCGTGTCTCTACCATTGTTAGATATTACTGATGTATCTAGCTGGAAATATGACATGGCAGGTTGTGCTATTTCTTACACTGGACCAGCATTTGAAATTGCAGGTGCATTGAGAAAGACTCACTTGAGTGATGGAACAAATGTATATGTCGAATATCAAGGCCTGTGCACTATCAGCACAAGTACAATGGCAATTTCTGCTATTGGCGCATTTGGAAGAGTCCCGGTTACTGATGGTGATTCCTATGTTACCTGTTTTGTTATCGCGGCAATTGATTATCCTCTTGGGGGTATTCCAGAGTTCTTTGTCACTGGACTCGCTGGCGGTTTAGGATTAAATCGAGACTTGGTATTACCTAATGTAACCCATGTCCCTGAAAGTCCATTCATGAGAGCATTATCCGGATTTGGCGATGATCCTATGGGCGCTCTTGAATCAATTAAAGATGCATTACCTGCAAAACGAGGAAGTTTGTGGTTTGCTGTAGGAATTAAATTCACAACATACCAAGTTCTCGAAACTAAAGCGGTACTATTTGTCAAGATTTCCGATGGATTTACTATTGGAATTCTTGGCATGTCGTCAATGTCTTTACCATCAAAAGAATTTGGTATCGGTTACATTGAATTAGCATTTTTGGCTTATTATGACTCTGCACAGAAACTTTTGTGGGTAGAAGCACAACTGACTGATGCTTCATATCTTTTCGATAAGAATTGTCGACTAACCGGTGGATTTGCATTGGTCAGTTGGATGAGTAAAGGAGAATTTTTACTCTCGATGGGTGGTTATCATCCAAAATTCAAAGCCCCATCATATTATCCTGAAGTACCTCGTTTAGGGTTTAATTGGAAACCAATTTCTAAATTAACGATCAAAGGTGGTGCTTACTTCACGGTTTGTACCTCAGCAGTTATGCTTGGTGGAAATCTCGAAGCCTCATTCAAAGCAGGTAGTCTAAGTGCGTCATTCAAGGCTGGAACTAATATCCTAGTTGTCTTTGACCCGTTCTACTATAGTTTTGATGTGTATATTGGAGTTTCAGTTCGTCTGAAGACTTGGCTCGGAACTCTGAAGGGCTCGCTTGGCGCCGATTTGGAGATTGAAGGACCAAAAATGAGAGGTAAAGCAAGAATCAAATTATGTTTCATTTCTTTCACTGTCAAATTTGGGCCGAGTGGTGGGCAAGCATTCAAGAAAATAGCATTTAGTGAATTCGTTAACAAGCATGTTTTACAATTACCAGAAGGTAGCATAACGACTTCTCTATCATCTGAGTTCAGTCAACGTTGCTTTACTGCCCAAGTCCCAAATGGGCTTATTAGAAGCGAAGATGGTGAAGAGCGTAAAGGCACTATGTCTGATCCATGGCTAGTTCTTCCGGAATTTGAACTAGTTCAAAATCATATATTCCCTGCAAATTCTAATAAATTAATGATTGGTAATGAAGAGATTCGAAATGGATGGAGAACAGAAAATTACGGCACTTTAGATATCATAAACATGGCACCTTGTGGCATTGATACCGAAATTGATTCTGAATTTACTGTTTCGATTACCAAAATAGATGGTGAAGAAGGTCAAATATTTTCAGATGGAATTTCCAAACTTAAACTATCCAGCAATTTCCCTGAAACAATATGGAGATGTAAACTAGATGGACATGAACGCCCTGAGCCAATTACATCTCCAGGCCACAGACAGCCCAATTTCCTAAGTGGTTCTTCGACTGTCTTTAGGGCGATTTCCCAACCAGTTGATTGGCAAAACACATTACTGGTCGACCAGATTAAGACTTCTGAATTTATTCATAATTTACCATTCATCAAATTCATTGATGGTGGAATGCCGGGAATAGAAATGAAGGAATTCGAACCCAATCAGGATTTTATCACAGTTGAAAAACTAGAAAGAATGAAAGAAAAATATACAACTCCGGCCCAACCAGATGATATCTTGTCTATTCTTTCTAATACTGACGTTCTACAACATAATAAGGAGATTATTACTAACAGGGCGAAGATGACTAACAACACAACTAGAATGAATTATCATGCGACTGAAATGCAAAACCAACAATTCGATCAAGTTAACATGGGGGGTAGAATTTGATTAACAATCAGCATAAGAGAATTCTTCGCAGAAGATCACCTCCTCGCATTATTACAATTGAAGGTGGAAGAGGTATTGCAAATCCTCAAGCAATTAAATCATCTATCCAGATTAATGAGAAAGCATTTTCAAATGATTCAATTAAGCCTATTATTCCACACCTACTCAATATCTCGTCGACTGGAACTGCAAGTCAAAATGTCATGCCATCGGCAAAATTAACATCGGTACAAATGCAACCAAATCAAGAAAATCTACCAAGAATAAATGTCGGGTTGAAAGCATCTGAAGGTCTAAAATGGAAGGAAATTGAAGACCCAATTAAAGAAAAAACAGAAACAAAACTTAGACCTAAGAAGCCCGCATTGGGTGCTGGTTTTGGAAATAAATCAATACGCATGAAGCGTTCTAAACAAATCATTGACAAAGGAACGATTATTGAAGCAGGAACAAGACAGGTTTGGCGACTAACTGAAAATTATAATCCAAAGAAATTTGAAAATTCCCCTAAGATAATTATCAACGGAACTCAAGCAGTTAGGGTTACATTTAATCGAGGTGCTGGTAGCATTATTCAAGACATTGAAATTCCGCCTACAGATGAAAACTGTGAAATCGAAATACCTAATGAAACGAGTATGTTTACCATCGAAGGACTTGGTGGTGAAGATATAGTAAGTAAAAATTCTGAAATCAGTTCTGGTTCTATAACCACTAATTATCCAAATGGTGCTCTTTCAGCAATCGGTTTTCAAAGACTTTCAAAAATTCAGCAAGTTGGATATTTCCGTTACCTTTCAAGGGGAGTATTTCTACAAGCAAATGAATCTGCATCCTCCAAAGTGATGGATGCTGTTTCTGTATTCCATGCTGGAGAAGTATTATCGAAAATTGATAATCTTAGATTTTATTGTACCTCGAAAATTAGAACTTTTGTTCTTATTGTGAAAACACTTCCGGATAAAGCTCCACAAGTAAAAATTGGTATCGAGGGGATTACATCAAATAATGAGCCACAAGTAATCAAGCGTAGTGATGGTATAGCATATATCTGGTCTGTAAAGCCGATTGCAGATATCGAAGGTCCTGCTATCATAGATATCATTACAGATGAAACTACAGATATTAATTCAGCAATAGCCTACCAAGAAAATACTAATGTCATTTCCGAAGTACTACAGTCTAGTTCCTGGGCGAAACTGGTAGATGATGGGCCAATATCTAATTATGGAGCATCTAATCTAGTTTGGAGTCATGAAGTTGAAGATAAAAGTGAACAAATTAGAATTGTCCCTGAGGATTGGAAATTAACTTCTGGCGTATCGAATCTAAAACAAGTGAAGGTTGAAAGTAAAACCAAACCAAAGAAAAAGCAAATTATTCAAAATACTGATTTGCCAGAAATCGATGCTCCAATTGCCAATGCGACTGTAGAATACCGATTCGATTTGTCGAAATTCGCGGGAGATGACGACCAAGATGATGTCATGTCATTCAAGTTGATTTCTGGACCAAAATGGCTATCATTGATGGAAGACGGATTATTATCAGGCATTCCAAGTAATGATGATGCTGGAATTAATCATTGTCAAGTGAGAGTTTCTGATAAAGGAGGATTGTCTTCTGATGCAATAATTAATATCGAGGTCAAAGCCAAAGTACTGAACAGGGCACCATACTGGAAACCTAACATTGTTAAGAAAAATGAGCAAAGTAACATCAAAATGAATCAAGCGGAATCTTTACGTCAAAGCGATTCTATCAAAATCGAAAAGAAAGACGCTAAGTTAACAAAAAAATCTAGGAGGAGGAGACGTTAATGACTCAAGAACCAATTCCACAACCACCTCCAATTGGAGAAATCCGATTTTTTGATTCGATACGCCCACCATTGAGTCAGGGTGACTACAGAATGGAAATGAAGCAGAGTTTCCCCGAAAAAGTAGGTATTACTCCAACGGGTATGAATCCTTCAGAGCAACAATACAAGTTCTTCACAGTCAATGGCTCGCGATGGTCTATTGATCCTCTGACTGTACACTCAAGATACCCACCTAAAAATGAACAAAATGTGATTTTAGATTTGACATTACCAAAAATTGTTTTCCAAAGCAAGACTCTCCCATGGGAAAGAATTGTGAATGAACAAAATAAACAGTTACCTTGGATGTCATTACTCTTACTTAGGGATGATGAGTTTAACATTTGTGATTACTATCCTGTTGCTGAGTCGACTGAAATCGATTCCTCATCTAATTCAGTACCAATTAAACTTTTAGAAATTCCATCTAGTTTACTAAAATCAATCGCTCCCACTTCTAGTGAAGTCGAACTCCTAGCCCATGGGCTTCAAGTAAATCCAAGAGATAAAGAGTTGTGTGGGAGCGATGAAGACGGTCTATTCTCTGTAATTTTGTCAAATCGAATTCCTTCAGAACCAAACACAAAATATCATACATTTTTAGTCTCTTTAGAAGATTCAATCAATGAATTACCAAATGAAAATCAAATTCAATACTTGACATCACCACCGGTCAGGAAGAGTACAATGGACATGAGCGCGCGGTTCGCAGGAGCGGAAAAGGCTGCTAGGAAAAGTAATACAAAACCTTCGTACAAAAAAGCGGAAAAGGCTACTAGGAAAAGTAATACAAAACTTTCGTACAAAAAAGCGGAAAAGAATGTTTCTGTAAAAGAGGCTGGACCAGTTAAAGTTCATGTAGGCCGTAAAGTCAAACTCCTAGTCCTCGATTATTGGAAATTCAAAACTGGTGATGGGGGAGATTTTGAATCGAAAATAAAGAATATTCGTTTTAGGAAAAAAGAAGAAGATTTGTCAATGGCGGGAGATTTAGGTTCTGTATATGATTTTGCTAAAGAACTAGAGAAAGAAGAGTCCTACTACGAACCATCATTACTAGGTAATGATATGGATCCCGATATTTCTGCTAATTCTTATTTGCTTACTGATATAGTCGAAGATGATGGTATTACTAGACCATGTTTGTATAGAGGACCTTGTATTGCTGTCCCTACAACACACCAACCAAAACAAAAGCCATATGAAAACTCTGATGACGCTAGAGGTATCGAACCATCTACCGGTTTTGATGTAATTCACCACTCCGCTGCATTTGAATTAGGTCGGCTATTGGCTATGAGCGATCCTAATTTCATCGCATCCATGTCGAGATGGAGAAGACTTTGGAATAAAAAGGAAGCAATGAATAAATATCGCGATTTGACAATATCATCTTCACCAATATTGAAGGATTTTTCTAAAGAACACTTGGCCAATCAAACGATTAAAACCTTATTACAAACAAGCGTAGTTTCGCAGGCATCTGAAAAATACAAAGACTTGGTTGCTGAAAAGGTTTTGATTGAAGACTCAATTCAATTCGAGCAAGATATTCCAATGCCAGGCAATGGAATGGAATTTGATGATTCTAAATTAGATAACATCAACGTTGCAATCGATGATAACGTTGTTTCAACATCTTTACTTAACCAAATTGATTACAGGGGGTTAGACAAATGATTGATGCAAATATTGGTAGTTCAGATATCACTATTATGAGTGATTTCTTGTCTAAAAAATATTTACATTTTGAAGATAGTGAAGAGATGGCATGGGGGTCTGTAGTATCTTGGTTATCTCGTTTAAGATTACTAGAAGGAGTTCCATTCCCCTATATTGTTCCAAGTGAAGGAATGTTACCTAATGATTCAATAAGATTCTTCCATGTTGACAGAAATTGGCTAGATGCTTTAGTTGATGGGGCATTGAGCGTAGGAATTATTGACTCTAGAGGAGCACTAGCCGCTACTAAAACTGAAAAGCGTGAAGAATTGTATCAGAAATTGATGAATGAATTGAATGAAAGAGAAATCACTGCCAACCCATATAGGCGCTCAATCGCAGCTTACAGTAAGGTTGAAGGACTCCATTTTGAACAGATTAGAGGTTTAAAGTTAGATGCTAAGTTTACGGCATTGGGTCAACTTTTCTCTGGAATTAAGTATGAAATGGGTGGAAGTATCACTGGATTCCTATTACGCTCTTCTATAGTTCGAGATTATCCGGGAATCGAAATTAGTGCTTATTTTGCTCCACAATTTGTAAAACAGCAAAGTGAAGATGCTTATCATGAAGATTATCTTCTTGATACTTTAAGGCAAGTCAGACTTTCAGAAACTATCATGTTATGTCTCTTCAATGGAGTTCCTAGTCATTTACGGATTAAAGAACCGAGTGAAGGAATTCGTCTAGGAGTCGACACTTCTCCTGGACAAGATATTCATTCGAATGGAATTTGGAAATTCCAAGCGGACTGTAAAGATATAGACGGTAATTTAGAGGTCATAAATCCAAATCATCCAATTGAGTATAAATCTATTCCTGTGAGTATAAGAAAGGGAACTAATGACACATCGGTTTTGAAAATTTCTGATTTACTTTCGATTGATGGATGGTCAGGAGGTCTAGAAAAGGGTGGTTTAGTTGCCACTCAATTAATGCAATTCCCATATCAACAAGACTTCCAATATGATTCAGTGATTCAGTTTGTTCGTACAGATCCAGAATCAAACGCAAAACGTCCATCTAGAGTCAACTCTAATTCAATCGTCATCGATGAATCCTTTGTGGAAAATGTTGGAAATGAAGTAGAAAGAAAAAATAATGCAGGTGATCAATAATGAGAAAGCGTAGATCATCTAAAGTTACTGATAAAATTTCTACCATAGATAAAGTCAAAAATAATATGAATATAGAAAAGGCACAGGTTAATACTAAAATCGAGGATTCAAATAAATCAATGTGGAAAGTTGACGATATAGGTTTAAATTTAAATGAAAAATCTCCTGTTGAAGAAAATAATGTCGAATTCAAAGATGCTTTAGCAAAATCAATCATCGATCAAAGTGACTTAGGGATAAAGGAAAATATCGAATCAATCAAACCTGAAAATCTAGAAAATATTAGTGCCATGATTCCGAGAGATAGACATTTACTTGTGCCAATAAATGTACAAGCATTGGTTGTCCCAAGTATGGAAAAGTCTGTAGAAAAAGGCAGAAATAAGCCAAGTTTAAATCCATCATTAAAGGAAATAGACAAAGATAGTATCAAGCAAAAGACTTTCCGAACTCATCCTCAAAGGGCTGATTTGAAGACTGATTTTAGAGAGGGTAACATTAATTCTGAGAGCGAAGAATATTGGGGGATTCCTGAGGCATTTGAATATACTTCATCTAATCCACAGACAACGGGACTAAAAACTGGCATCCATCTATTCTGGTCATTACCTAATGCTTTGTTAGATGGTGAATTAAAACAGACTAGTCAATCTATTCTAGACAATTTTGAATATCAAAATCCTGATGATTTAGTTCCTGAAGAATTCATTCCATGTGATGAAGGATTTAGTCACCCAATCACATTTAGAGAGGCGGTAGAAAATCGTGTTGAATTTACCACAGAGGACCAACCAGAAGGTAACTTAAATGATACATTGAAATTCAAACAACTACCGGATTTATGGCTCGTTATTAGAATTGAAAATAAGAAAAATTTCAAGGCATGGGTAGTTGATTCTGTGACCTTAGAAGTCTCCACTCTTGCATCATTTAATCCCAGCACTCGCAATTCAAAAATCGAAGAGTTAACTGCTATCGGCCCGAATCAAGGAGATTTCTATTGGACGGCTACATATGATAATTCAAAACAAAGATTTGGTTTCCATGACTTACCAGGTCCTGAAGAGGATGGACCATTCGACTACATGGTTTGTGGGTGGTATACCAATAAAGACCATGACCCTGCATTCATGGATGAAAATACCGCTGAAGAGACTTGGTTTGACTATATCAAAAATGAATTAAAATGGGGCGTTAAACGTCAAGATGTTGATGACGACCCGAATATCTTTTTCAATATTGGACATTTGGTTGGAGGTCTGTCAAAATGAAGATTTTTGGGTTTGGAAAGGATAAATCTGTTCCGGCAAGGGAGAAACCCGATACCAGTGGTTTAAGGAATCTTGATGCTGTAAAAGAAGATCCTCAATTGAAGAATATAATCTCTGATGAAAAAATAAATCAAGATCTAATTAGTCGTACTGCTGTAGATTTGATAGGTGATAAGTGGCCTAGACAAAGTCTTTTCCACGGCACTGCATATGGAGTTGAATGGAAAAATAATAATAAAAAAGTTAATGATTATTCTGAACTAGATGTTGCAGTTGGAATTAATCAAGAAGAAGCATTAGGGGCTTTGATTTCTTCCGAGGTTGCTGAAAATAATGCCCTAACGCCAGAGGCACAAACCGAATTAGAAGAATACTTTGTTGGGTTTATCCATGATTTACTCGGAGAAATGGAAACTCCTGATGGTAAGTACAAATTAGACCAAGAAGTTCACAGACAAATGTTCCATACTGTTGATAGCGGAGTTATTTTTGATTACATAAAGCCTGAAGAAAATAATTCACCAACAACGAATTATTCGAAAATTAGTTCTAAATTAGTAGGTAATATTTCAGCATCTGAATCTAAACATGATAAGTTTGGTCAAAATAAACACTCTTTATTTGAAACATACTCTGGACCAAAAACGGTTTCTGTACCAGACATTAGTAGTGAAGGAAATCCTACACATGTTGAACAAACAGAACTGCCAGTTGTAGATTTACCCGATGTAAAAGTAACTGCGTATGCAGCACCCCGATACTATGAAACAAAAGACCCTGTTTTGTTAATCTCGACCACTAACCGTTCCACTGCACCTATCGAAGAAGGATTCTATGATGATGAAGGTTTGACAAAAGTTCGAACTGCAGAAGCGGTAGTTCGTAACGTTGGCACAAAAAATCCACTTACAAATCCAATCTCTAAGCATCGACGATGGATTCCAGAAGAAGTAGATTTATTACTAAAAGAAACTCTTTATTTCTCCGATTGGGTCAATATTCCTGAACCTGAATATACCGGTCCAACTACTCATCCTTATTCTCAAAGCATATTTACGGCATATATCAAAGGAGAATATTACAACCATGATAGCGATGATAATGACTGGCCTTCACCTATAGCTCTAAATCGTTGGAAACAAGCATGGCTGCCAATATTACTAGATGTTGAATTCGAGTATTACAGTGAAGAAAAACACTGGGAATTACAGGAAATTGACTATCAAAGAACTCTCGGTAATGAGACAATTAGCAATACTGCATCTGAACCAATTAAGATAAAATATAGAATCCCACTATCTAGAAATTCAAATAAAATTGTATCAACTCAAATTAGGAGATTTTTAGATGAAGAAGATCAGCTTGATGAAGATGGAAAGGGTGTTCTTAGTGACGGAGAAAATGGCGAATATCTAATGTTCATTGAATTAATGAATGAATTTAGAGAACGAGAGTTGTTGAGTGCATCACTGAGTGGAATTGATGATTATATCAATTCTATCGAATTAGACGGTGCGATTCGTGCAGGACTGTTGAAAATTACTGATATGAATATTATTGATGCATTTGGTCAAATAACCGCTGTGGATGGAGATGGACTTTTCTATTCAGATGACGGAGGAAGCCCAAGAATAACTGTTGGTCTAAGTTTACAGAATGAAAATGATGAACATGGTAAACTCGTTCTTAGACCTAGGATACCGAAGCCATCAAGATTAGATTTTAGACTTCTTTCATATGATGATGACAATTTACCTGCAATTTCATCACCGAGTTCTGTTTCAATGAATAAAGGTGCTTTTTCACCTGTCTGCGGTTATTTACTTCCTGACCACATTGAATGGGCTATGGAAGTTTTCGATCCAGAAGGTTCAGCAGAGGGTCAATTACGAGTTGCAGAGAGGGACTGGTCTTTAGGAGGAATTCAAAAAGGTAAACTTGTCTGGGATTCTAGTCCAGGAGAAAATGCTCCAGTAGGTGAATTACCAAACACAGGAAATATCCATATGGATAGAATGTTGAATCAATTGATGGAAATCGGTTTGACCGATGAAATTGAAAAAGATTCCAATATTGAAGGTGGTGAAGGTGCTTTATCGGCTCTACTGAGGGCGATTGATTCTACTTATTGGCATATGGATCCTTTTGCCAAAGGTGGAATTAATCATCCAACTTTCTACATGGGCAGGCCTGTTGCCATGTTAAGGGCAGTTATTAGACTCCAGTTAGAAGGTGGAGAGAATAATATGAGTGAGGAACTGAAAAATTATAATTTCCAAGTTAAATTAGGAAGTATAACAAAAGAAATCGATGGATTACTTGGATATTTCGTAAATGATGATTATTCAAAATTCAATGCTGTATATCCTCTAGATGAATATAAAAATCCTATACCTCCGTCGACTGGTTCACTAGACCACGATTACTTGGTGTTTGACCCAACCTTGGATGTAAAGCCCGAGCAAGACATTTATTTGACATTATTAGTTAATCCTCAAGCATCATTCCACATCACATCTGGTATTTTACCACAAAAAGAAATTACATTGATTCGAGAGCACTGGGAAGAGGCAGTCTCAAAAATTGCTCCAACATTCAAGATTGGCCCTGTTCTTGTTGACCCTTCTTCAATTCGTATGCCCATTGATGATGCTAAACCGAACTTATCTTGGAGATGGGTACACAGAGAAACTCCGTCTGATTGGGTCGAATCTGAAATCAAGCGCTCAGACTCTTTAGCTGGCTTACCAAATGATAAAATGAAAGCCTATGAAGGATGGATTAAATTAGACATTATTGAAGATTAGGAAGTGAAAAAATGGATAAAGGAAAAATTCTTTTTATGATTATAATTATAATGCTGTCCTCTGTATTGAGTTCAGATTCTCAATCATTAGATGATGATGAAAAATCTTCATTTTCTTCGCCTAATAATGATAAATTGATTTTAGATTCTCAAGCCTTCATTGAAATTTTGCAGTCAAATGGATATGCCGGATATTATGATTCATTTGAAATAAGTTCAACAGTTTTAGATTCTCAAGGTTCGACATACATTGTTGGAAATTTAAAATTTGATAAATTATCTCTGGGGACCTTACCTACAGTTGATTTGAATAATGCTATTGGAAGATCGACTTTTGACCAATCTCCAATCGTTGCCAAGGTTAACTCAAATGGTGTTTGGGATTGGGTCTACTATCCAGTTCCAAGTGATGGCTCATCATGTGGAGGTAGTTCAACTCAAATTACAGTTGATGATACTCACGGTTCATTTACTTCTATTGCCCTATCAGATGATGAAAGTAAAATTGGAATCGCAGGTCATTTTACTGGTTGCTATCAGTTCACTTCCAAGTTAACTATCTATAATTCATTCAAGAATACACAACAGGGAATGATTGTTCAACTGGATGCTCAGACTGGTTCGATTTCGTGGGTGACGGAGATAAATTTTGAAGATACAGACCCTAATGGTGATATAATTCTTAATGCAATTTCATATTCAGGGGAAGCGAGTGCCACAGAACAAGTTTTTGTTGGAGGTCATATCACTGCTGTTAGTGTTGGAACAGCGGCCTCAGGCTTAGGTACAGTAACTGGAGATTATTCCGGGGACGCCTACTTCTTGGCTCTTGATTCAAGCTCTGGAAGCATAAATTATCATGTAGATAGTTGTACTAAAAATGATTCTCCGGGATCATCTAATGGATGTAATAATGATGGTAAAGAGACTATTACGACTATCGATGTATATGATGGTAAAATTGTTTTAGGTATTATGACATATACGCCATCAAATAATATAACCCTTTTTGGTTCACCACAATCTCTGACTACAAATGTATTATCTTATGTCGCAACTGGATGGATTTTAGATGAAAATACCTTTTCAAACACTATTTCTGCACCTCTCGAATTTGGCCTTAACAGAGTTATGAATTATAGAATTACAGACACTATTTTAATCGATGGACAATTAAGATTCTTGATAAATGGATGGGGTAATAGCGATATTGGAATTGTGATTTTTAATCTCGATAAAGGAACTAATTTGCTATACAAATCAAGTCTAAATGGAAGTTCGGGGAATATGATTCCTAGTGGATTTATTCATGGAGATGGAATAGGTAGTTATTTTGCCATGATGTGGCTAGGTTCGTCTTCTTCACTAGATATTCTTGATGAGAATGGCCAAACATTGGGTAATGCAAACATAGTAAATGGATTCAGTTATTTTGATATCAATAACCATGGAACGTTACTTCCTATACCTGATTCATTTGCAAATAATGTTTCATTGAATATAGCAAATAGTGGAACATTTACATCAATCATTGGAGTTAATCCTCAATACTCTGGGTGGTTGGTAAATGAGTTTGCTCACGATGCAGACATGGATGGAATCCCTGATAATTTTGATTCAAATTCTGCAATACCAAACGATCAAGACGCTGATGGTGATTCGATACTCGATAACTTGGATAATTGTCCTAATACTTGGAATTTTGATCAACTTGACTTTGATAATGATCAAATTGGAGATGTTTGTGATAGTGACTTAGATGGCGATTTAATCCTTAACAACCTGCCAGTTAATCATCAAGGAGCAGATAATTGTCCTTATCAAGATTCATCAAGTAATGATGCAGACGGCGATGGATGTCTTGATATTCCTGATTCTGATGAAGATGGTGTCCTAGATGCTTTTGATATTTGTCCGGGTGATGATACAGTTGATTCTGACAATGATGGACTACCTGACTACTGTGATTCCTACCCGTTTGATTGGGATAATGACGGAGCGAATGATTCTAATGATATTTGTCAAGGTTATGATGACTCAAATGATTCTGACAGCGATGGTATACCTACTGGTTGTGATGAATATCCTAATGATTTAGACAACGATGGTATAACAGACTCATCGGATAACTGTATCTCGACATTCAATCCCGATCAGAAGAATTCAGGAGGTGCGCTTCTAGGTGATGCGTGTGATTCTGATATTGATGGAGATGGCGTAAATAACAGCATTCCTGTTGATATTAATAATTCAAGTAATCGTGATAAATGCCCCTATACTTATTCTTCATCCAACAATGATACTAATCGAGATGGCTGTAATGATGAGCCAGTTGTTGAACAATGTGATGTTTGTGAAAATAATACAAATGTGAAAGAGATTGAAGAAGAAAAAGAAGAGAATAATACAATTATCGATCCTAAAGATATTCCAACAGCGGCAGCAATTGGTGGAGCTGGTGTATTGGGTGGTGGATTCCTTGCTCTTGCAGCAAGTAGATTACGCGGTGTTCTTGGGTATATTGGAATAGATGATGGACTAGAATTATTGAAGCATCTGCCTAGACGGAAAAAGAAAGACGGAGGTTCCGATCATTATTTCAAGAAAGGTTTGGTTAGACAACAAGAAATGACTATCTCGGCGGATAAAAACTTGGACGACTACATAGAGGATGAAAATTAATTGGAGAGATTTAAATGACTGATGAATATATTTTAGATGACTTAATAGAAACCTTTTCTGATGAAGATACTCTTCTATCAGATATTCAGAACAATCCAGTAAAATGGATATTATCACTAGCAATAATAGTCCCTGGAATGGCTTACACAATGTCTGGTGAGGCCAGTTACTCTGCAGCATTAACAGCATGGGGAATAACAGAATCATTAGACTGGATTTTGGCTATCTTTGTTACAGGACAACTTTTCATTGCACCACTCTCATGCTATTTTTTGGCGAGAACCGGAAACGTAGCATCAGGATTATTTATTGCAATGGGAGGTTCAGCAATCTTACTAGCAAACCCTCTAGAAATTGCAGAATTTTCTGAGGCAATAGGTTGGCCTTTTGCCATATTTTGTGTTGCGCTATCAGCACCAATGCTTTTAGTTTTGAAGAGTAAAAAGAAACTTCTAGACCCTGGTAAAGAAAGAATTACTTGGTGTACATTACTTTCTACAGCAATTTTGGTTTATACAATTGCTGCAATAGTCCCATCCAGTGGGGTCGCTTTAGCAGACTTCTCTTGTGAAGATGACGCTGGAAGTCTGTTGAGCGAAGTAGATGTATTATCTGGAGTTTCAGACGCATGTTCGGCTCTAACTTACAGATACGGTCCAATTATTGGTATGGTTTTTGCAATCGGTTGGGCGTGGCCTAGAGGGAAGAAAATCATTGAAGATTTGAGTGATGATTTCCTTGACGGATTAAAAGACTAAATCACATTTTATTATCAAAATCGATATAATGTTACAGATTTTATCACACTTCGTATTTTTTGGAAGAGAGATTAAATGCTTTTGAGACAACTGTTGCAGCGATTATGATACCGGCAGGGATAAAAACATAAAATACATATTCTTCTAATAAAATAATTAAGTAAATGATCATGTAAACTATCAATATTACAATAATAACTCTATTGAACCATCTCAGACCATACTCCTCTTTTTCGATTTTTGGCCTGAAAGGATTAGAGTGTACATGATATACTGCTAAACCACAAAGGAAAAGCATTGGTGGGATAAAAGCGATTTCAAAATTATCGTCATCTAAAATATCTAAAATTTCTCCGAACAAAAGGAAAGATGTAACAGCAGGTAAATGACTAAATGTTAGTAAGTAAGGAATCATAGCTAAGTAACTACCATTTCTATTACTAAGTTCAGTACTTTTATTTGCTGTAAATTTACTAAATAGAGTGTAGAAAACTATGATTGATAATAATGCAAAAAATTCTGCTGAATCACTACTAAAGTATTCAAAAAATGTGAATGGCAATATCCATAGAACCCAACATAAATTGAGATGAATTAGAAAGGTTTGGATTCTAGAATACCATGATTGATATGTTTTATTGAAATTGGAGAATATCAAAATATGAATTCCAAGAATAACTAGTAATAACAACGTATGAAAGACAAAGGTTTTTTCAGAACCGAAATTATCCCAACTGTCAAATGTTTGCGACGACCCTTCAAAAGTATACCAAATTAGACCAAAAAAAGGTAGGAAAAAACCGAGTCCTACCAAAATTTTTGAAAAGTTTAATTCATGCTTTTGCGCCATAAAGTAATATCCTAGAACTACAGCTAGTGATAATCCAATGTTAACTAAACCATTAAAAATCCAATCTGAATAAATAGGTACTCCGTCTTCATTATAATAGTAATTGTCCTGCCAGAGGAAACTGGTAAAAAAGAAATTATTGATAAAAATCATAAATGCAAAAATCAACTGTATCTCTAAAATTTTCTCATTCTTATCCTGCGAGAAACTGTGCAATAGGATTGATAACACTACCGCACCGAAAATGAACCAAAAAATATTGGTTGGTTCTTCAATATCAGCTAAGAATGAAAAGAACCAAACTCCCAAAATAATCAACCAAGCTGATAAAATTATCAAAAACCCAAATAATTCGAATTTTCCGCCCATCAAAATATTGGTTTTCGTGCCTAAAATCTTTGATTTATATTCCTCAGATACGCCCTCGGCATCAAATATCTTATCCATCGAAGATCTATTTACTCGTCCAGCATCATAATGAGCGATTAAACGCGAAATAAATTCTCTTCCTCCATTGGCCACTTTAATCATCATTAACTAAGAGAATTTAGATTTATATCTGTCGCCGACGAAAGATTAATTGCTAACTTTAGTTAATAACTGGGGTTTATCTTTTAGATTAGATATAAATCTAAGTAGATTGTAAACAGGTATTCAAGAGTATAGTGGCGTTTATTTGAAAAATATATCCCGACTCACAAGGATTGACCATAAGCACATAATTTGGAATGTGTTGATGATTTCATGTTATTTCTTACGAGATAAATATATAAGTTACTTATTTATAAAACTACATAATGCCCAATGTACTAGATATTCCAATGAAAAAAACTGAGGATATTACGATATCTGACGAATCTGCATACGCAGTCTTTACTGCAAGGAAAGCAAGAATAGAGATTAATTCAACCATGAATAGAGGGATTCAAGTTAATTCCTCATATAAATCTGAGCAGGTTTCAATTGGAATAAATGATAGTTACTTGGCCTCAGTCACGTATAAAAGAAGATCATATCCAATATACATAATTGCAAGTGTTTTTTTTATGATAGTTGGTTTACTATTAGTTGCTGGTTCATCTGATGATTCAGGTATAGTTGGATTAATTGTTTGTGTAGTTTTATCCCTCATATCTTTGACATTATTCTATTACACAAGAATGGCCCGATTGTCATTTAGACTAGCTGATGAGCAGGATTATGACATACTTTTAGCAAGTAGTGCCGTTAATGATTCCGATTTAATGCAGTTATTTATTCAAAAGATTTTAATGAATTCTTTAAAGGTCGAAGGTTTTGTTAGTGATATAAAACCTAATCAAAAGGCAGGAATTCAAAGAGAGATAATGAATAAAACTACTTCGCAGCAACTAGTACAGCCAGTTTTACCAAATACTGAAGATAATACTCCTCAGTTGAGTGAAGACGGACAATTTCAGTGGAATGGTGCGGAATGGATACCTGTAAATTAATACAATTAATTTATTCTAGCGAAATTTTCGAACTCACAAGGATTCAATGGCCGTTTAACTAAAACTTGCATGAACAAAACCACTGCTCTACTTTTGCCTACTAATGATTATTAGGCCTCAATGATAATTAATAAAATTATGACAACAGGTGACGAGAGTATAAGGAATAACATTTTGAGTAAATCGCTTGGTTTAAGATAGTTTTCGGGGTCAATGATTTTATTATATTTTTCAATGGCTTCGCTCCGGTCTGATTGTCTTGAGTCAACACGGGAAAGCAGTTTTTTCCGCACCGAAGAATATTTCCAATTTAACCATTGAGCGTAGACAATAATAGAAATACCATAAATAAAGGTAATGAGACCCTTACCGACATTCAGCACAATAGGAAAAAATAGAATTATTAAAAGAATTGAAATTATTAAATCCTTCAATTCCAGATTATTTTGGTGAATTTCTTTTTTTTCAACTCTCAAAACCTTAATCTCAGGGCCTTTAGTTTCCTCTTTCACAGAGTGTTTCTTTATCCATTCATCTGCTTTCTTGATATTTGATAATTCTTCAAAATATTCAACTTTATTCTCTTCCGTAACCGGTGGGGGGATGTAGTCGTAACGTTCCATTACCAATTCCCCTCTGACTAATACATCTCCTTGATATTGATAAAATATATCCCGACTCACAAGGAAAGGAATTAATCATATAAAAGGTAGGAATAATAGAGGGCCAAAAACAAAAAGAGACA
>PBXE01000057.1 GCA_002727485.1 Methanobacteriota archaeon
AATATTTGGCCGCCTAGAATCTTGAATGAACAAGGTGATTACTATGGTTCAGAAGAAGTTAAGTTGTCAAATGTCTGTAATATAGAGTCATGGACTAAACTATCTGCAGCGGGTGCTCCTTCAGAATTTTCAATTAGAGCGCCTATTCTTGGCGGGATTTCTACTGCATATGTGTCATTTGAACATGGAACAAAAGGGGTTTTTCTACTAGTCGACGATGAAGGAACTTTACCGGACATTGGTTCTAAAGGAGAGATAGTTGTTAGAAGAATATATGGTCAAGAAGGTCAAATGAGATATGGAACTAAACTCAGAATCATTGATTGAGCCTGTTATAATTTCCAAAGCATTGATACAAAGAATAACTCATGGATGTTTATGGCCGGGTTTGGTGGAATACGTAAAGGTCGTCGCGAAGCGATTGAAAACTTGGGCTACAATGAAGAAGGTGATTGTCCAAGGTGTGGTGGAGATGCAGATTTATCTACCATGACTGGATACCTCAAGTGTGTAAAGTGTTCTCATGAATGGCCAGATCCTGATTATGTCGAAGAGAAAAAAGAAATTGAAATACCATCTTACCATAGAGATGCAGAACTAATTGAACAGTTCAAGAGAGATGTTGAAAATGGAAGTCTCGCTAATGTCCTTGGCGTTAAGAAAAATCTGTCAAAAGAACAAGAAGCATCTCTAAGTCGATTAGAAGATAAATGGATGAGTGGAATGAAGGGCCACTTCAATACCGCAACTGAAGAAAGAAAGCCTTTGATGATTAGTTTCGATGACGATGATAACATTGTTTCCACAGAGGTAGGTTCGATAACTGTCGTATCAAATGGATTCGATGGAGGAGAGGAAATTCGTTTGGAATATCCTGGAATTGGTACTGAATTTTACTGCTTCGATGTAAACGATGGTTTTGGTTGGCGCAGAGGAAATAATGCTGAAGAAACTGCAAGATCAATTGGAAATATTATTAATTCAAAATCACAACTAGTATATGCAAATGTAGAAGGAAACCGGGTATCTTTTGAACTGAGAAATGATGAATTGAAAGCAGAATCTTTAGTACTGTTTGTTGACGATCCGGGAGGAACAGATATTATTGCTGAAAAGAATGGAGTTGTACTCGACGCAAGAGATTCTGTTGATTTTGAAGATTATAGAAGAATTGTAGAGTTAGTTCTTGAAGATGGCATTATTTCTCCTAGTGAAGACCAGTTATTATGGTCAGTCAGGCAACAAATAGGAATTGATGATGCTTATCACATCCAAATGGTTCTTGAGATGTGCGGTGAAGATACATTGAAAGAATGTACAGAATGTGGAAATATGGCTGAATTATATGTCGAGTACGGAACTTGGTACTGTCACGACTGTGAACAATGGTGCTGAGCGGTTATTTTCGAGATAATCGACCATAGTGTCTTTTTCTATAGAATTTTATTTTTCCCAAAACCAAAAATTCGCCTTTTAAAATTGAATCGAAATAGAGGTATTCTTCATAAGGTAAGTCGGAATGGGATAAATTGGCGAGAGTAATGGGCGAACAAGTATTATACATTGGAATTGATTTAGGAACATTTCGTTCTGTTATGGTTTCATCAGATAGTCATGAAGAAGAAGAATTAACAGTTATTGGAACTCCAAAAGACCCAATTGCAAGAAATTTCCTTAAGAGAGATGTTCTATTTGGAGAAGAGGCTTTGAAAAACAGATTAGCTCTTAATCTGTTTAGACCTCTTGAGCATGGTGTAATCAAGGATACTCCTGAAGACAGAGATTTCATTGCACACTTTATTACTCATCTAATTAATTTATCAGACCCTGAAGAATACGACAGAGTCGTCGCTGTTATTGGTGCTCCTGCTGAGGCAAGTTATGTTGATAAAACAGCAATTTTCGATGCAGCTGCTGGTACAGTAAATGCTGCTATGATTATTTCCGAGCCTTTCGCTGTTGCTTATGCTCTTGATATGATTGAACATACCCTAGTTATCGACATCGGGGCTGGAACAACTGACTTGTGTAGAGTTTACGGTACAATTCCAAGTCCTGAAGATCAAATGCACACAGAATATGCTGGAGATTTCATTGACAAGAAAATTATTGAAGAAATCCAATCAAAATATAGTGGTGCACAAATCACCAAAGACATGGCTAGAAGATGGAAGGAAAACCATTCCTTTGTTGGAACCTCAACTCCTGATGAGCCTGTTATGGTTGACTTTTCAATTGAAGGTAAAGCAATGACTCTAGACATTACAGATTGTATCCAAAAAGCATGTGAAGCAATTGTTGACCCGATAGTTGAGAATGTAAAGTTGTTAATTGCTGGTTCAAACCCTGAATACCATGACCAATTTAGAAGAAATATGATTCTAGCAGGTGGCGGTTCAGGAATCAAAGGACTAGGTGCAATGATTGAGCGAAGACTAACCGACCTTGGAGATGTTAACGTTCACGTCGTAGATGACCCAGTTAGACTTGGTGCTATGGGTGGTTTGAGACTTGCTATGGAAGTTCCTGAAGAAATGTGGAAGAACCTAACTCTAGCATCTCGCTGATTTCTAAAATCGTTTAGATTAATCCCAAAGCGGATTATGTTCTGTAGTTTTTGACTTATCNTTTCTCNTTAAGTCACTNGATACTCATTTTTCTNTCNTNTANGAATTTATTNNAGTTGTACAGTGTTCTTTCAAAGGCANTTTGTAATGATTTTTGAGTTATTTCATTTTTTGATTTGTTTTTTGTTACAATATAATTTGCCTGATTAACAATATCTTGAATATGCGAACCTGTAAAGCCAAATGGCATTTCTTTAGCAATGCTCTTCAAGTCTAAATCTTTAGCACAACTATGTGGTGTTAATTTTATTTTCAAAATTTCCTCAAGTACCTTGTTGTCTGGATAGAAATAATCAATTCTAATATCGAATCTACCTGGACGATTTACTAAAGCCCAGTCAAGGTGTTCTGGATGATTACTTGTTGCCACAGTAATCACTCCATCATTACTTTCGATTCCGTCCATGCAATTTAGAAGAGTGGACATTCCTCCACCAGTGTTGAATGTGTCTCGCTGTGAAGTAATTCCCAAAGCATCAATGTCCTCAAGAATCAAAATTGTGGGCGAATATTTTCTGGCAATCTGAAATATTTCTTCCATCCTTTCGCGTAGAGAGATGAAATCAGCATAAATAACAGTACAATCTGCTTTACTAATTATTGAATCAATAGTCATCGATTTACCAACACCAGGCGGTCCAGCAAGAATGAGACCCCTATTGGTTTGGACACCTCTTTCATGCAAACTTTCATGATTTTCAATGATAGTAAAAATATTATCTTCTAATAATTCTTTTTTGATATCTTCCAAAACCATTTGATCAAAAGTTCGGCCTTTAGAGTTTAATTCTCTATAGTTAGCATCAAATTTAGCATTCTTTAGTAATCCAAATTGTTTTTGATAATCATCAAATTGCTCAAATATTTCTCTGATCATAGATTCGGCTCTTTGTCTTAAAATGGATTCATATTCAACGCTATCAATGAAGCCATCTTCTCTGTCATCAAATTCACCACTATCTTCCATTAAGTATAATCCAGCTTCACAAGTAATCGTACCAGACTTATTTCCAATGTATGAATTAACAATTATTCTAGATTCTTTATCTAAAATTGGACATTTCTCATTGTAAAAGTAAATTGTTACTGGACCTCTAAATTTACGAACTTCCCCTCTCCAAGTGAACGGAGAAAGTTGTGGCTGAACTCTTTTTTCGTTTTGATGGTGAGTAACTTTAAGATGTTTATATCCTAAAGATTGGATAAAATCAATAAAATCACGATATAGTATTTGATAATATCCGTGTACGCCACCTATTGATTCAGAATGATGATAGGTTCCAATCCAATTCTCCCTATCATAATCAACTAGATCTGAATACTTTTCGACCTTATCTGGCCACATACCATAATTTCCAGATGTGTGTTGAGGATTGAATCTACTTGTTGGAATATGGCTATTTACATCTGAAAGTTTAGGCTTATATCCTTCAAAATTTATTTCAATATTAGAAATCACCTTTCTCATCATATTCAAACCTTCGACAATTACGTCTCTAATTGGTTTCAATTGTTCAGCATCTTTTTCATTCAAAGAAAATTTTGTCTCCGAAATTAAATTTGGCAACTCAATGAATTTAGAAAATACAGCGCCATTGGTATCAATATAACTGGATTTCATAGCACTATTTATTTTGAAAATATAGTCTTGATGTGAATCTTCATCATCTCCGCGTTCTTTGATTATTCTAAAACTAAGAATAGATGCATTCAATAGAATCAAATAATTTGAAAGAGAAAATAAAATTGTCCTCAAAAATAAATTATCATCTGGTAAATGATGCTCTCTAGTAGACTGATTACCATCTAAAGAAACTGATTCCAATCTACTAATGAAACTATACAATGAGTCACCCAATTCGTCCAAGTCTAAACTTTCAATACTATTATATTCAGAATTTGTGAATGATAAGAACTCTTCAATAGCTCTATTAAAATATAAATTGGAACCTTTTGAAGTTAATAAATCTGAAATTCTATCAATTCCCTGTTTTGCTTCTTTGGATAAAGACTCAACATCAGAAGTCCCGTTAATAGATGGAGAGATATAGGTTTTTGGAGAACCAACATCTATTATATCCGCTATTTCCTCTATTTTTTCTTGTAATAAAGCTATTTTTTTATAGAGTTCCTCATTAAATTGTGAGATTTCCCACCTAGATGAACCTATCTCCAACTTTTCGTCATATGATTCTTTCATATTCCCATCCCCATTTTCAGTACTTCCGTTATTAGAAACTGTGGTTTTTTCGTATAAATTCACCTTTTCAAATAACTCACCGAGTTCATTCAATGCATCACTGGTTTTTTGGTCATTAGAATTTTCTTGGGCTTGCATGAATTTATTTGTTTCAGATTCATCTTTATCTTTGGACATAATTATTCTTCCTGAGATTCAATGCCATACTTTTTGGCCAATGCTGGATCGATTAATGGAGACTGACAATGTGGACATTTATCACTAGGACTTAGCATATTTGGCCTAATTGCAAGAACTGCTAGACAAGTAGGACATGCTGCTAACATTTCTCCATGCTCTAGTTTGAAATCTAAATCATCGTCATCCTCAGAGAAGTAAGCCTTTGAGTAACTTGGATTAAAATGGAACATCACTCTTCTTGCTGAACCCAAAGTAGCCCAACCAATCAAAAAAGTCAGTAGAATACTTGTCATATTGCCAAACATAATATCGATAATCGATAAAATAACATTCAATCCAAAAAATAAACATGCAAGTCCAATCAATATTGCGCCTGGCCAATAAGCCCACTTAGCACGATTCTTATACCCATTCCAAACCATTAAATTCGCTATAGCCAAAAATCCAACAATCACTCCTTGCATACTTGATGGTAGTAAATTATGTGCGAAAATATAGCCTATCCAAAGAACGATTAATCCATCTATGAATACGATGAATGTAGTTCCACGGTGCACTCTAGCAAAAGCACTGGTTGCACCAATTGACTTCGCTGGATTCATCCCAGCGATAACCAATTGACTTCCTCTATCCGGCTGCACAACACTCCGAGTAGATACTTTACTTTGAATGATTGCTTACTGTGACTTTAACAAACTGAATTTTATGCGAAGGTGTCAAAATGAAAGAACTACACCGATGTTCATGGCGATGCGTGATACCGACGTCGAAAAGCGTGGCTCCAGTTTATCTGGTAAACGTATTCTTCTTGGCGTTAGTGGCGGTATTGCTGCAGTAGATACGGTTAGACTCGCAAGAGAGCTTCGACGTCATGGCGCTACAGTAAGCGTCATGATGACGCATTCTGCTCAAAAAATAATCACACCTCTAGCAGTAGAATGGGCAACTCAAACCAAGGTAATTACTGACTGGGAAAGTGATTTGTCTGCACTCGAAGAAGTCGATGGAATTTTGATTACTCCTGCAACTAGGGATTTGATGGCAAGTTATCTTCATGGACTGCAACATGGGCCAATTTTGATGGCGCTAAGTGCAGCAAGAAGTCGAAAATGCCCTGTTCTGATGATTCCAAGTATGCATTCCGATTTAGCAAATGACCCTGTTACCGATGATTTGGTTGATCAAGTTAGAAAACATGACATTTCAGTACATTGGGGTAAAGAAGAGGAAGGAAAGAGAAAAACCCCTCCTCATGAAGAAATCGTTGCAAGATTCTCACACTTGGTAAACAATTCAAAGCCAAATAGAAAACAAATAGTTGTAACACTTGGAGCGACTCGTTCTCCAATTGACGATATTCGTTTTATTCAAAACACAAGTAGTGGAGCAACTGGTTTTTCGATTGCTGATGATTTATATCGTAATGGACACGATGTGACATGCGTTGCAGGAGTCACATCAGTAAAACAGCCGGATTGGTTACCGCTTGTAATTAGTTCACCAACTCCTGAAGAAATGCTAAAAGAGTTGATGGCAATTTCAAATGATGATATCGATGCATGGATACATACAGCTGCAGTTTTGGATTATGTCGTTGGCAAGCCTGCTGAAGGTAAACTTGCAAGCCAGCAAGGTTCGCTAAATGTTGAACTAATTGAAAGCGATAAACACATAATGAAGTTAAAAGAAAAGTGTGAAGGTTCTGTAAGAATAGGGTTTAAACTCGAATCTGGCATCAAGCAAAAAGATTTGATTTTTAGAGCCGTCGCGCAAATTGAAAAAGCTGGAATGACTGCTGTTATTGCAAACAGACTTGAAGATCTAAATGATAAAAACAAACCAAGAGGATATTTAGTAGATAAACAAGGAAGTCATTTCATTTTAAATTCCCAACGAGAAATGTGTGAAGCCATTCTAACATTCGTAGAAAGAGGAGTTTGAGGTTTTATCATGCGTAGATTCGCAATAATTGGTCAAAGAGCAATGTCTCAAGGGAAACTGCCTCTAAATGATATGGCAGGGGGTGCAGGTAGGATGGATGTTCTTGTTAGAGCAATGATGTCAGCACTTATGACTAGTCATGGATTTAGGAATGATACTGAAATTATTTTACATTTGCATGGAGGCCCAGGACCTAATAGAAGGATAAAAATCGATGGCCGAACTGTAAGAGGAATTCATGCTGAAGAAAGATCTGTTGCGGGTCAAATTGGTAAGGTTTTGAAACAACCAACACCGCCTAAAGGTCATTGGATAGAGCGTTCTATAGGAATTTGGGACAGTGGAGGAGATATTCATGATACTATTGATGAGTGGAGTAATACCAGTATTATTTCTCTAGATGCCGATGCTGAAAGATTGTGGAAAGAAAATTCAGTAATTCCAATAATTAGTAATCCGCTTTCGAAAAATAATCAGAATGAAGAAAATGTGGATTTTGAAAGTATAGATATTGGTTTTATTCTAAGTGATGACAAACCGCTAGAGCAAGTTTTGCCAGAGCAAATTATTCGTAGGTCATTAGGAGATGTATGGCTTCAAGGTCATCTAGCAATTGCTGTTTGTCATTTCCTAATTGATGAGGGTGTTGAATTGAATATCTAATCCATCCAAACTGGAAATTTACCATTGCTATTCTTCAAATTCCAAGCCAATAGTTCATCATCGATTGCTAGTGGATGTGTTTGCGGCCATGTTGGTAAACAAGAAATGCTAGATTTACATTCCATGACTGCATCGCAATCACTATTTTCAACTGGTGTGTGATCAATACTTGCTGCTCCTATAGTAAATGTAGCAGTTTGTACGTCATTTGAAGTTGTATCAAATGAAATTGCATCTCGATACCATCTCATTCCTAGCCTAGTAGTAGCAAACTCTCCATTCCAATTAGGTGGTGTATTGAGATTAAGCATTAGTTCTCCATCAAGAAAAGCATTCTTTAGAGCCATTATTGGATCTTCTTTCCAATTCCTTGTTATACCTACTTCAGGCCAGCAACTTAGGTGTGTAGCAGAAATATCCACACTAGGTCTACGAAGGTTTTGAGGTATTTCAGGAATAATCTTTAGTGATTGTTCAATTACCTCAACAGTTGCTTTAACTGCTTCATACATGCCTTCTGGTTCAAAAGATGTAAGCGATGAAGCAATTGCTGGCATTCCATATAGGCCTGCTTCTCTAGCAGCGCCCATAGTTCCGCTATGATAAGAGTCTTGAGACATATTTGGACCAAGATTAACTCCAGATACAACCAATCTCGGTATGACATTCGGCATTATCTGTTCAAGACCTTTATCCAAAGATACAATCATTGTGTCACATGGAGAACCATCAAGTTCTATGAGGTGTAAGTTTTTCGAATTAACATTCCAGCTTTCTTTCAAATCATCTCTAAATCGCCAAGCGATTGGAGTCATGAGATTAATCCTCATTCCAGTAGCAGAATGGTTTGAACTAGGTGCAAATACGATAACTTTGTGACCTCGGGAATTAAGTTCTTCAACAAGCATCTGAATACCTAATGCCTCAATACCATCGTCGTTAGTAAGTAATAACCAACCTGTATCTAAATTATCACTCATAGTTATTCCTCAACCGCCCGTTGATGCTGTAAGTTTTGATTGTTCGTATTCTCCTCTGGGGCTCCAATTACAACCAATATAATTCCAATTACAAGAATTGGACCACCTATCCAAGTCCAAAACCCGGGCAAACCTTCGTTGAAAATAATGAAACCTATTATCGAACCTAAAATTGGCTCCATTGTGACACTTGTTGATATCACCAATGGCGATGTATATCGTAAACAGGTGTTCAATCCTGTATGGCCAAGAATACCTGCAATCAATGCCAAGGCTAGGAACCAAGGCAAGAATTCATCATCTAACCATCCAAATACCCCATATTGTGAAAATTCCGACTCTATAGCCCAAGAAGCAGGAATTAGGAGAATTGCACTTATCAAAGTCACAATGAATGCATAGATGAAAATAGGCATCCATTGTCTTAGAACTCTACCACTGACAAAATATCCAACAACAAATACTGCACCCATAAAAGCGAGAAAATCACCCCATAAAGTAACTGTATGGTCGCCTTGCTGATGGCCCTGATCTAATAATGCGATAACAGCTCCAGTAAAACCGATACAAGCTCCAATAATTTCTTTCTTTGTAGGTTTTCTTAGTGTAATTAAGAATCTCGCTAGAATAACCATCCCTACAATAATAATCAAAGGATGTGCAGTGACAAATAGTAATGAATGAGTCAATGAAGTTTCATCTAGACTTGTAACCCATGAACCAAAGTGAAGTGCTAATGCAGTACCACCTGCAATTAACCATAGAATTGTGTTTTTTTGATACATTTGATCTTTTATTTCGCTTCCAATATTTTTCCATTGATAAATTGCGAAAGGAGCCAAAACCAAAGATGTCAATTGCAGTCTCCATGATGCCCTTAACAATGGTGGAATATCATCAACTTGCTGGAATAATGCACCAGCACTAGAAACTCCAAAAACAGCGCTTACTAGAAGAAACCACACCCATGTAGGCGTGGTTCTGATATTTTCCATGCCACCACACTCAAGATTTCTCTGCGATATTTTCAGGAGTTGACTTAATTCCAATAATTCCTGCAGACTTGAATAGATAGTAAATTCCTGCACCAATAGCGACATTGAGTAGTACGAAACCGACTAATCTACCGATATACCAAGATGCAGCATATGGATCGGGTACCAATGTATCAATGAATGATAGAATACTAGATTCTGTACCAAAGAATGCTTCACCAGTCAATAGACCAGCAGCCACCATGAATGTTCCCAAAAGGATTAGAGCACGTTGCTTTTCAGCTTCTGAAGTTCCAGATTCAGCCTTTATCTTATCAATTCTTGGCTTGAGTTTCTTATCTTCCCATTTATCCCTAGCATATCCACCAATTAGCATTGGTAAAGTATGCGGTATGTCTAGATACATACCCAATCCGAATGATGTACCCATGCCTGTAGCCCACTCTACAAACATACCTAGCAAGAAACCAAGCGCTAGTAAAGTAATGTCTCCTTGGCCCTCAGCAAAGATAACTGAGAAGGTTGCGAAAGCATTAGCTTGTGGTGCAATTAGGTCAATATTACCTTTTGCTAGTTGAATTGAAAGGAAAATTGCAACACCTGCTCCAATAATTGCACCAGGTACAACGCCCATTATGTTACCCTTTGAAATGTGGTAAGGCCTGTTGCCAATGTATAGACTGTTCTTGTAATCTCCAATCACAGTTCCTGACATAGAAATCGCAGAACCAAAAACAGTCGTACCGACTAACCCTAGGAGTACAGCATCTTGAGTATCCAAATCAAGAAGTTCCTGCGCATTCAAAAATACTCCAAGAAGCATTAGAAGAACAATAAATGATGTCCCAGAAACTGGTTCAATGCCAGTTTCTCCCATTACTCTTACTGCAATTGCCCCTAGAAGGAATGTAGTCAATATGAGTACTGTTGCAAAAATAAATGACGCTAAAATCGAGAAACCACCGATCGTGAAGATTAAAATCATCGAGAAGAAAGTTACAATCATAAAAATTGGAATATGCTTCAAAGGCCATTCATACCACCCCTTGCCTTCCATGTACTCTTGACTTCCTTCGCCCTTCAGTGCACCGCCAATATCGGCAAAGATGTTGAGGAAAGTTTTGTACATTTTAGCCAAACCAAACATACCACCTCCAACTATAGAACCAATTGCAATAGTCCTTACAGTTTTACTAAAGGCAATCATTTGAAGGGCTGCACCCCCATTAGCAGCATAATTTTGAATTGGAACATTAGACTGCGAAATCGCGTCATAAATTGGGAAATTAAACCACACTACTAGTGGTACTAGGAAAAACCATCCAACTAGAGTTCCTAAATTCACAAGGAAAGCAACTCTGGTCTTCATGAACCATCCAATTGCAAACATCGAAGGAGTCAAAGCAACTCCAATATATGTGTAGGCAAAAGGATTCCACTGGTCTTCTACCGACCATTGAGTGTAATTCAAAGATTCACCATCTGAGTTGATACCTGAAGGTTGGTGTATTTTTCCTTTAGAGTAGAATGTCGCTAATCCAACATCGCCTATGTGCAATGTTTCAGCAAGCCAATCTAGTACAGATAATTTTTTGTCCTCGAACCAAATTAGCGGATATTCTACAAGGAATAATCCAATCATGGTTATTCCAGTCCAAACACCGATCTTCTTCAATGAATCTCTAGCATGTTCAACGGCACCTGTATTGACATCAGAAGCAATGTCTAGCATTTTCAAAGTCGCTTCAAAACCAGGCAATGGTAGTGGATCTTCAACAAGCCAAACACGCCTAAAAATGATGAAATACATGACCCCAAGGAATCCTGCAAACATACTCGCAACAATACCAACAAAAGCCAAATTGAATGCTTCTCCTGTACCCAAATCAATCAATGCTCCGTTAGCAAGTTCATACCTTGCATCCGATGCAAGAAGGAAAATTGCTGGGAATGTGAAGATAAATCCTGTCGACGCGTGTGTAGCACCTGTGGTTGCTGATGTAGCTATGTTCACTTCTGAAGGAGACCATCTCAATGCCATACCCAAAATATAGGCGATGTACCACGCAGCAGATATTGCTAAACCTAGTTTTAAGCCGATATAAGCTGTAACTCCTGAAAATACCGCTCCAATTAAAATTCCAAAAAATACCTTGGAAGTATTCCAATGAGATACTTCAAATGATTCTTTAAGATTTTTCTCTTCTAAGTATTGTTCGAGAACACCGGTGTTTAGATTGTTATACATCTCATCGTCTAACCAAGTTAGTGACCCATCTTCAATGGCTTTTAGACCTTCAGGAGTAACTGGTTGACGGTAAGCCGATTTTTGTACACTCATGGTTTAACACCCAGCATGCGCACTGCGCATGGACTTAACCACACGCGGACACTTGAATACTATTGCTATCAATTTCTTCAAAAATACGCTCAAAATTGGATAATCATTCATCATCCAATACTGGGCGGTCAGAATTAGTCTTGATACGCTTTGCAGGAAGTCCTCCCCAAACTTCTCCATCTGGTATTTTCTTCCATTTACCGACCAATGCATTGGTCGCAATTACCGAACCTTCTCCGATAATAACTCCTGGCTGAATAGTGGCTCTAGCACCGACTAAACTGTTTTTCTTAAATAAAACTGGAGAGAGGATTAATTGACCTTTTTCGACTAAGTGACCGTTAATTATAGCACCTCCACCAATTACAACATCATCCTCAATTCGAACCATTCCAGGATCATTTAGATGAACTGTGTTAAGTTGAACTCTTTTACCAATTTTTGAACCTGCAAGTCGGTAATAGAAATTAGCAATTGGAGAAGGAACAACATGGGTAAGAACTGGCCATGTCGCTCGATGGAGTTGGCCACAAATCGCCCATCTAATAGTCATCCATGATTCCAGTGGAGCAACTCTTTTTTCACCCTTGACTCTAACATGTAAGAGTCTTTGAGTTAAGCCAGAGAAAATTAACAATCCATGTATGTAGAAAATGAATGCTACGACTAATGAAAATGCAATAATCAAGTAATCTAAAAGAATTGAATCATTACCTGTGAAATTATCTAGATAATCAAAAACTGCTAATGATGGAACTAAAGGTAAGCCCCACAAAATAATCATGTACAATAATAATAAAAATGTACCAATACTCTGAACCAAAGCGAAATTCCTCATGTTATCACCCTATTCAGTAATTGTACCAAGGTCTTGAGATGAAACACCAGAGGCTAAAGCACGATTTCTAGCATCTTCTTCCTCTGCAACTCTAATTCCTTCTTCAATATCTACCTTACTGGTTAGATAAGTTCCTGCTAGGATCACTACTGTTATAGAAAGAATAGCCACTCTGCTGTCAAAAGTTGTACTTGCAATACCATACAAGAAAGTACCAATCATAGCAGCAGATTTCCCAAGGAAACCAAAGAATCCAAAGAACTCAGATGTTCTAGTTTCTGGCACTAATTGAGAGAACATTGACCGGGCTTGTGCTCCGGCGGAACCCATAGCAACTCCAACAAACATACCAAGAATAATCCATTGTAATGAAACAGTAATCCCTAACGGCTTCCAAACTTTGTCTCGCATTAACTCTGCCCATCCGTCAACTGGACCACCTTGGTCAACTATGGTTGGATGCCGGTCGCCAATTTCATCTTTCCCGGCTATATCTTTACCTTCAGGTCCACCAACAAAGATAATTGAAAATCTGTGATCATTTGCATCATCGAAATTTGCAATAATCGCTTCTGCATCAGTTTCATCTATAGTATGCGTTTCTTTTTCATCTGCTTTGTCTTGACCTGCAAGTAATGAAGCGCCAAGAATACCAACTACTACGATTAAAATCATTGCTAGGACTCCTATCTTACCAAGGTCTTTGTTTTGGATAAACATCACACTACTTCCTATAATCGCTACAAAGAACAATATTATTAGACAAACAAGTAATCCTCCACCAATAGTACTTGACCCTGCACTATCTTTGTCGTAATCAGTGGAATTGGCTGGGAAATATTGTTGGAAATTATCTCTAAACTCTGAATCGCCAGCAGCCGTCTCTCCGACCCAACTTTCGTATCCCCTATCATATAGAGTTTCCAATTTGTATACTTGTGAATCATTATCCCATGTGAAAGTAAAGTCATAACTTTCAGCATCTTCTTCCCCTTCTAGTTCAAGTGGAGCAAAACCTGCAGCGACAATTGCTACAAAACAATAGATTAACAACGCTAACATTAGAGCAAATTTAGTTCCTTTAATATCTGCTAACTTGCCAAAAACAATAGTCATAGGAATTGCAACAATATTAACCGTAAGAAGAAGCATTACGTTCATGTTTGCGTCAAGTCTTAATACTGATTCACCAAAAGCACTAGCCATACTTGCAATGGTGTTCACCCCATCATAAAACAGAAGATAAGCAAGAAGGAAAAACGCTAAAACTTTGAAACGCTTTATTTCCTTAAAAGTAGTGAAAACTTGAGAATATGCCACCTTTGTAGCGTCTTTTATTCCTTTCCATTCCATAGTTGAAGGTATTTCTGGTTCTGGTGTCCACTTGAACATCAAAACTCCAAAACCCCACCACCAAATTGATGATGTGGCAAATATTATTGCCATCTTAAATTTCCAATCCCATACAACAAATTCTTGTAATACAACAAGATGGAAAATTAGTAACATGGAACCCCCCATGAAACCATACGCATAACCCCAAGTAGAAACATGGTCTTGGCACTTTCTAGGTGCCAAGTACGGCATAAAAGAATAATAAATTACGTTACCACCAGTAAAACCTACAGTACCTATTGTGTACATCAATGCCAATACAATGTATCCTTGGGAACCAAAATAAGGAGCTGCCCCCATCAATGCAGTAAATAGTATTCCAACCACAGTATACCATTTGAGTAATTTTTTCTTTATTGGCATTTTATCAGCAATTACTCCAAGTGCTGGTGCAGTAATCACAACAAATATCATTGATATTGTAAGAATCCAAGCATAAAAAGAATCACCAGACTGGGTTCCAGTAGCCGTATTGTACAAAGATGCCATCAAAGCCGGAGCGATGACTGTCATCACTGTCAAAGCATATGCTTGATTCGCCCAATCATAGAAGTACCAACTCTTCAGTGCCTTCTTTCTCTCGGGTTCCATTGCCTCTATTGTTTGCTTTGCAGACATTTCTGCAGAATCACTCACGCTAGCATTCGCCGTATCAGCCATAATCAACAAGTTTTGAATGCGGTTTATCAATTAGTCACCTGCATTTCGCATTAAGTGTATCAAAATACACTATTTTGAAAATATCAGTGGTCTCTAATAATCTTGTAGCGGCCTAAGGCTTCCATCCACATAATTTCTTTTCCAGCCTCAATATTCATCTCTGGTTCCATAGGAAGAATCATCATACTGTGATCCTTCATGTTCATTGCGTGAACTTCATTTCCTTCTAAGTGAGTAACCATTGCTGTACCCTTTTCAATCATTGGAACATGGATATTGTCCGTAACTGTTCCAACATGAGAAATCTTCTTACTGGAAAAAAGAGATACCAATTCGAGTCTCGCTTTGGCAGAACCGTGCTTTCCAGGTTTTGATTTAGAAATACTCAAAATTTTGTATGCTTCATCATCTACAACGCAAAATCTTCCTACCTTTAGTGTTCTAATTTCTACTCTATCTGTCCCTACCATCGAACTCGCCTAACCACTGTGCCTAAGTGTGGGCTTATGACCCTTGCCACGAAATCAAGTAAAAATCATAATTCCCTAACGTCAAATCTACCACCCGTTTTTTCCATCTCATGTGTGGTGACAAGAACAAGAAGTTGTTTAGCAACTATGTCTGGGTCGACTAACTGACCTGTTTTGTGATAATCGACAAAGTGAGGATGAAGAGGAAATTGTTCTGGATTTGAAGACCTGATATTTTTTTGCATATCAGTGTCTACTATACCAGGAGCAACCGAAATAGCACTTATGTTATGCTCTTGCCCTTCTTCTGCTAAACATCTTGTCCACATATCTAATCCAGCTTTTGAGACACAATAGGCAGACCATGAGCCAATGGGATACTTTGAAGCACCACTAGATATTGTAGTCACCCTAGTTTGATTTGATCCCTTCAGCAAAGGATATAATTTCTGGGTCAAATTTTGAACTCCAATCAAATTTACTTGAATTAAATGATTCCAATTTTCTATTTCAGCATATTCCATTGGTTTGATTGGATTGATTATTCCTGCATTGTGAACGATACCATCCAATTTTGAATAATTGGAGATGACTAGTTTTGAAGCGGATTCAATATCTTCTAATGAAGAAATATCACATGAAATTACACAGGAATTAGGATCAATTTTTTTCAGTTCATCTCCTAAAGATTCTAAATCTGGAGATTGACGAGACAAACCGATAACAGTAAAGCCATTACTCACTAGTTCTAAAGACAACGATCTTCCAATACCGCGCGAAGCACCTGTTACCAAGTAAATTTCTTTCATAACCCACCCACAATGTGGCGGGCTTATATCTTATTCAGCATATAATTCTAATACTTCAAGAGGAATAACGCTCAACGCTTCCTCATGCGTAGCCTCAAGATTTACCGGACAAGCAACACCATTTTCCGCAGCATCTAACCAAGTTCTAGCACAAACACACCATCGGTCTCCTGCCTTTAGCCCTGGAAAGTTAAACTGCGGAGCTGGAGTAATCAAGTCGTTACCCTTGGATTTAGCAAATTCAAGGAACGCATCTGATAGAATACAACATACAACATGAAGACCTCTATCATTACTGTCAGTATTACAACAACCATCTCTAAACCATCCGGTTAAGGGATCTTGTGAACATTCTTGAATTGGTTCGCCTAAAACATTTATTTTTGGATGCAAAAAATCACCTCTAATATTGATAAAAACCTTCACCGGATTTACGACCTAGTTTACCTTGTTCAACCATTTCTATTAGCAATGGTGCTGGAGCGTATTTATCATCTCCAAGTCCTTCATGAAGTACATTCATTATGTGTAGAACAGTATCTAATCCGATCAAATCTGATAATGCTAACGGGCCAATTGGATGATTCATTCCTAATTTCATGATTCCATCAATTGCCTCAGGCTTTGCAACTCCTTCTTGAAGGGTCAGTATAGCCTCATTCAGCATCGGACACAGAATCCTATTGGATACAAATCCCGGTGAATCATTACATGAAAGTGCGGTCTTGCCCATTTTATCTGCTGCTGTAATAACTGCAGAATTTGTTTCTTCGCTGGTATCTTTACCATTGATAATTTCTACAAGTTTCATTATTGGCACTGGATTCATGAAATGCATTCCTATGACTTTATCAGGCCTACTGGTTGCATTGGCGATTTCTGAGATTGATATTGAGGAAGTATTTGACGCAAGAATGCAATCAGGCTTGCATATTCCATCTAATTCTGAAAAAATTGAAAGTTTAAGATCTAAAATTTCAGGAACTGCTTCGATAGCCAAATCAACATCGTGACAAGCAGATCTATCTATTGCCGTAGAAATTCTTGCTCTAGCCATATCGGCATCTTCCTGAGTCATCCTTTCTTTTGATACTAATTTAGAGAGTGACTTCTCAATAGTAGCAATTCCTCTATCTACAAATTCTTGCTTGATATCAATCATTACAACTTGATAACCTGCACAAGCCGCAACTTGTGTAATCCCGTTACCCATTTGTCCTGCACCTAGAACTGCTATTTTATCAATATTCATAGTCTCACAAAATACCCCAGACGAACTAGATTATTGAATATGTGTGTGATTGCAGGGCGAAATTTTATCACTAATATGGCAGAGGGCTGTATGTTACCATGGTAGAAATTCTGTGCCCTCATTGTGAAGGTGAAATTGAGTTGGACGATGATGCAAAAGGTGAATTTGCGTGTCCACTTTGCGATGGTGAATTCGAATGGGGCATGGACGATGATGATGACGATCTTGATTTCATGGTTGGAGAAGCATCAAATTCAAGAGATATTTTACATGAATTCACTGATAATCCAGCCATTAGAATAACTGCTGGTTCTATTTTTGCAACTGCAATGGGAGCCTTTGCAGCATTCGTGGCATTACCAATTATTTTTGGTGGATTATTTGTTAATTCACTTGAAGGAGCAGCTGGCACAGGTACTGGATTTGGAGCGATTTTTATACTCATAGGAATAGCATTTTTGATCTACTTCGTGACAGGAATTACCTTTGGAGTAATGATGGCCAAAGGAAAATTCTCTGCTCTCATTGTATGTACTGCTTTTTCCGTTATTGGTCTAGTTGGAACAATAATTTCATGGCTGTTTAGCGATGATCCAGATGCCGAATGTGTCGAATGGGATGATTCATCATTTTTTGGAGAATGTCTAGAGTATGAGAGTTCAATGGGAAGTGTTCCAATTTTCGGACTAATAGTTTGGACTTTACTAATTGGCATGAATGTCTCAATGTTGGTTGTACCTCAGTTTAGATATCAATTTGATTGAATTGGTAGCCCGACTCGGATTTGAACCGAGGTCAGCGGGACCAAAACCCGCTATGATGGACCCCTACACTATCGGGCTGTGTAGTTTGGCGGATGCGAACTACTTTTTGTTCTTGTCGGAAGAATTTAATCAAATAATTAATGAAGAAAGTTCGGAATTACTAATTTTTGATAATGCACTTTGCTTAAATTCTGACAAATCCAGTCCTTGTTTTGATTCATAAATCATAGCTTGTAGGCCCATATCTAATTTGTCAAGTTGTTTTACGAATTTCGCTTCTCCACTTTCTCCTAATTCATATTCCTCGAACAAAGCCAACCATTGCGGTGCTAATTCTTTCATGGCATTTAATTCATCTTCTGCTTTAGTGGAACAATCATCATGTGGAGTTAAATCCCCAACTCTAACTTCAGGGATATCATGAACTAAGCACAGACTCAGAACCTTTGTTAAATCGAGATTCTTTGGCGTTAACTTCAGCGCCAATATAGCCATTCCCCAGGAGTGTGCTGCTACTGATTCTGGATTATTGATCTTGTTTCTTACCCATCCTGAACGAAGTACATCTTTTAGTCCAAGTATCTCAATAAGTGATTCTCGCATATTTCATGCGATAAAGCAAGAGGTCAAAACCTCGACCCCTAATTGCCCGACATGCTGACAGGAAAACCACCCTGGTGGGATGAGGCAGTAAATTTCTTGAAAAAAGATGCACTGCTTGGACCAATCGTCGAAAAGTATTGTGACGGATGCCTTGAAGGGCAGGGCGATTTATTTTCGACTCTCGTTAGATCTATTGTCGGCCAGCAAATTTCAGTATTAGCTGCTGATGCAATTTGGGCAAGGTTAGTTGAAAAGGTTGAGAATGTAATTCCTGAAAATATTCTAAAATTTACCCCTGAAGAATTAGCGAAATGCGGTTTGACAGGACCTAAATCAAGATATATACACGGTATTGCCCAAGATTCAGATAATTTTATTGAGCAAGATTTTGATTCAATGAGTGACGACGAAATCAAAAAACATTTCATTTCTTTCAAAGGAATAGGGCCGTGGACTGCTGAAATGTTGATGATTTTTGCATTGATGCGCCCTGATATTTTCAGTATAGGTGACCTCGGGCTCATCAAAGCTGTACAAATTCTGGAACCCAGTGCTGAAACTAAGGAATCTATAGAAAAGGTTGCTCAGCGCTGGTCACCTTACAGAACAGCAGCAAGTTGGTACTTGTGGAGAATGTTAGACCCTGTTCCAGTTGCATATTAGTTTACCACGAACTGTTAACTATTACATTCATCTAAGGCTGCTTGTGTCTGACAAATCTAAGCCTCTTACCATTGCTGAGAGGCTCAATGCTACTGGTAATAAGTTAGCAGAACTTTCTAGAAAGGTCAGTGATTCTACTAAGATAGTAGTAGGAAATGCAAATGAATCAATAAAAAATGCTATTTCTGAAAATAAACAAAAGCGCGATGCAAAGAAACAGAAAAAACTTGAAGATGCAAGAAAAGAGTTATCCAAGGAAGGTTTACTTGACGACGTTCCTTCAATGGTTACTTTACCAGAATTTGAGCAAGAGAGAATGTCGATTGTATCCGAACAGAACGATAATTTAGTATTGGTTTTAGAAGAGATGCAAAGACTTTCTGAGAGAGTTGATTCCCTTGAGAAAAGAAATAAATCTCAAAAAATTGAGGGAAATTCTGTTGAAAAAATTAGTAAAAAATTGAATGAAAAGACAGATGATTTTTCACTGAAATCTAATNTATCCAGAACTGTTACTTTCTCTGGAATAACTCTTTTGNTCGGGATATTTTTGTTTTTCATGTCAATCAAATTTGAAAATTCNAATTCGGAATTTATTGGCATTCCATCGTTGACTTTACTTTGGTTTGCTAGTATGTTTTCATGGGTTCTATTTACAACTAAAACTATTGATAACCAAACTCCTATATTCAATATTTCAGGACTTCTTCATTTCATTTTTGCATTCTCTAGTGGATTAGGCTTGGCAATAGTTTACCAAGTAACAGAAGGTGACTTGATGAATATGGGGTTAATAGGGCTCTTCGTATCTTCAGTGTCATTTACTTGCGTATTTGTACTCGGATTTTTAGGCCCTATGCAGCGAAGTTCAATTATTGATTGATTCTGGATTTTTGAATAAATCCCTTGTAATGTTCTTTTGATGAGATTCTATTGTTCCTCCACCAATCTCGATTAACTTTGAGTCTCTCCACAATCGCTCAACATGGTATTCTCCAACATATCCGTATCCGCCCATAACTTGAATTGCAGCATCTGCAATTTCTTTAGCAGCGGTTGCAGCAAACAGTTTTACTCCATCAGAATCAAGTCTATGCCCAGCCTTACCTAGTTCCATACAAGATGCCGTGTCATAAATGTAAGAACGCATTGCTCTATATTTGGCCCATGAATCTCCAATATACCTCTGAATCTGTCCAAAATCTCTAATCTGGCTCTTGAAAGCAGTCCGATCTGTTGCATATCTATTCATTTCTTCAAGACACCTGCGAGATATTCCTAGAGACATTGCAGCAAGAGTTAATCTTTCAACTTCAAGATTGCACATCATGTGAATTAGCGACTCTCCGGTTTTTCCAACTAAATTTTCTGCTGGAACAACACAGTCATCAAAAACGAGTTCTGCAGTATTCGATGCACGCATTCCAGTCTTGTCGTATATCTTCTGACCGACACTGTAGCCTTTAGTTCCTGCTTCAACAATAAAGGTAGACATCTCAACTCTGCCTTTTTCATCAGTACCAGTGCGAGCATAAACCCAAACAACATCAGCAGGGGTACCAGATTCATCAAGGCAGCCATTAGTAATCCACATTTTTCTTCCATTGAGGCACCAATCGCCATCTGCAGTTTGTTTAGCAGTAGTTGATAGGCCAAGTACATCAGTTCCAGCATCAGGCTCAGACATTGCCATAGCGCCAATCCACTCTCCAGAGCATACCTTAGGCAATATTCTGGCTTTTTGATCTTCACTACCATTAAACGCTAAATTATTGACAAATAGCATTGAATGGGCTAAGTAAGCAAGTGCAAACCCCGGGTCTGAGGCAGATAATTCTTCATGGACAATAGCGCAAGCAGTAGCATCCAAACCAGCACCACCGTATTCTTCAGGCGCACTGATTCCAAGCAATCCTAATTCTCCCATTGATTTTAGTAAATCTAAGTTAAATTTCTCTTCCTTATCATATTCGAAGGCTTGAGGTTCAACATGTTCTTTAACCCAATCTCTAACCATTTCTCGCAGCATAACATGCTCTTCACTAGGATTTGCGATATCCATAACAGTCACCGATGACACAGGGGGAAGGTTTCCCTTTTTGACCGTTTGTAATTAATTCATCGTCTAAATAGTCGCCTTGACTTTTTACGTGACTTCTTACGTGCTCTGCCTCTTTGATTCGAATCATCTCTCGCAGAACGTCTGACTTCATCTTCCATCCCCAATGAAGGTCTAATTCTTGTTTCAGGAGGTGCTCCTCTTCTTCTTAAACTTGGAGGCGCTCCCCTCGATTGAGATTTTACTTTTCTAATTCTAAGTGTTGTATTTTCCTTGCGGGAAATTTTTCTAGCCCTTTTCCCAACATGTCTCAAATGTCCATTGAATACGTAAGGTTCTGCTGGACCTTCATGGGTATCAATTCCAGCTTGTTTCAATACTCTTTTGGCCAAGTCAGAAGGTGATCTGGATGAAACAACTTCATCTACGATACGACTTGCAAGATTTGAAAATGATTCATCACCATTCACTTCAGGTGACTGCTTTAATTCTAGAGTTATTTCATCTTCCTCTTCTTCAATCTTATTTGCCTCGATTAAAGAATCAAGAAATTTTTCTGTCAAAGAATCCTGCTTACGCTGAACCATATGCACCCCATCCAANCNGATTTTCTGNTNTTNCTAGGTATGAAGTTTACCNANNATTANANNAGAAAACAGTGTTTTTACAATCCTTAAGATTGATTCAGATGATGTTTGAATAATCATGGCTAATTTGATTAATCAATATGACTAAATATACGGAATAANAAGACAAACCATGGAATCTAACGAATGCTATATTGCTAATGTTGGAAAAGATTGGGTTAAAATCGCAAATTGTAATGTTCACATGAACATAAAGCGAAGAATGCAAAGAACGGTTATTAGAGGTAACGAGGGGGATGATCTTCTCGATGAGGGTGCAGAATCTGCGGTTTACACTGTTACTGGNAAAATGCCAATGANCGACTATAAGTTAATTCTGAAAATTTTNCGAGGCGGTCAACCTTGGTTCCATGACCCGTTTGAAGACAGACAAATGAAGGTTTTATTTTCAAACATAGATTATGACAGTGCTTCTGGTAATTTTGAATTTGTTCTGATTGAAGACGCAGAACAATTAGAAATCAAATCTTAGTNATTTTCATANTGTGATTTCATACGATAATTTTTGAGTGAGAAGTTTTNTTNGNGNCTATGGGAGAAGACGCTGTTGTCAAAAATAGTNGAAATTCATCCCGCTTTATCGATTGTCTAATNNTATTTTCNGGATTTNTAGCATCAGTAATTCAACCATTANTACTGCTTTTTTCAGGAAAGGATGTCAATGATGCTATATGGCCACACGCTTACNGAACATTACAAACNACNATGTTTCTCAGAGAATATGTAGAATTTATGTTCATTTTTGCTCTACTATCATTCAGTATTTCTTTCATTTTCATCTACTTCCAGGTTAAAGGCAAATCAAATAATCTGATATTTCAGAGAATTATGTTATTTTCCCTAGGATTGATTTGTGGTTTCATAATTCTATATTTCTTATTGGACATCTTCTATCTTAGAGGTGCGTTTTTACTATTACCAACTACTTATGGAATAATCCTTCTATCTATTCTCATAATAGCAGGTGGAATACCGAGATTACCAAAGAAAGATTCACGTTATGTATTTATGACTAGAACATTGCATTTAGTCGGAGTATTCTTCGCAGCTTGGCTGTTGATGCCGGGTATTCCTGCTATGATTGGAATTGCGCCTTCTCCTCCCGATAAACCGGTTATTGGATATGGTGCTGAACCAGGACCTTTTGATACTACTATGACAATACATCCTTATTTCATGCCTGAAGAAGTAGAAGAGATAATATTGGCACAAGAACAAGATATTGAATTTTCAGTCTATCTAACATTGCCTGAAATCTCTGAAGACTTACCTCTTGATTCAATACCATTAGCACTTCTAAGTCACGGTTGGGGTTATCCTGTTTATGAAGAATACACAGATTGGATTTCTCATCTTTCCGCAAAAGGAATGGCTGTTGCATTTATCCAATATCCATCTCACATAGACCCACCNATTCCTGAAGGATTGACTGGTATTGATGTTNAGGGAGCATCAAATTATCCTCATCACGAGTATCGAGCCATAGCCATTGCTTCCGCTTTAGATACTCTTCAAGATGTTGCGCTTAATAGTTCAAGACATTCAACTGTAGATTTGGCATTAGGGAATGTAAGTATAAATCCAAGTCATCTGTGGATAGGAGGTCATAGTTTAGGAGGTGCATACACATTCATTCAACTTTATGAATCGATGGAAAGAGATTGGGGGAATGAAACNTTATTCATCGATATTGAATCTGGATGGACTAGACCTGACCAAATATATTTACAACCAAACCTCTCTAAGATTCCAGACGATGCTATGATTCATATTGCTAGAGGAGTTGATGACATGACTGTTGATGCTTGTTATAGTGTATATCATCAGCAAGTATTCAATTTCTTACCAAATGAACATGTTTTGTATATCGAACTTCAAAGCGATCTATACGGATTCCCTCGACTAGTTGGAACTCACTATTTACCAACTGATTCAGTTCATGACACTCTCGCAGACTTTGGCGTGTATCGTAGAATTGATGCTCAGGCAGATTGGGTTGTGGCAAGAAGTAGAGGTGATTATATTACTGAGGATTGGGCTTATCAGCACTTGATTGACAGTGATTTACTAAGGGACATGGGTGAGTGGTCAGACGGCACCGATGTACTGCCACTTCTTGTTTACCAAGATGCATTGAATACCGAAAAAAAGTTCGAGTATTGTGAAACNTTTGAAGGGCAACTGTAGATTTATCACAGTCATTGGTATTTTCATGCATACAATCTAATTTATGTNATACAAAGGATTGGNCGTATTATGCAGAAGATTGCTTACCTGTTGACTTTGTTATTTTTATTGACGCCTCTAACTGGTTGNTTAGANTCTACAGATTCTGNTGAAGATGTAATTTNAGATATAATNGACACANACGATAGTGCTGAGTATCAAGATGTTTTTGTCGAAGTATCTCATGAAGAAAGCGTATATCAATTCACCATTCAGCTAAATTTTACTGCTGCGCCAATACACAGTGATAATTTCCAATCTCATGTTTCCAGTGGAAATTATGACTCGACAATATTTCACCGAATCATTCCAGATTTCATGATTCAAGGTGGAGATTTTGAGAATGGCGACGGTACAGGTGGCTATGCTGCAAATTGGTATGGAATATGTAATACTGCTGAATCTGAACTAGAGGATTGNCCCGANCAGACTAACTGGAATGTCCCTGATGAGGCCGATAATGGACTTGAACATTTANAATGTTCAGTATCAATGGCTAAAACTAGCCTACCTAANAGTGGNGGTTCACAATTTTTCATNGTACCCAGCGATGTGACTACACCTTGGCTNAATGGCGTTCANACGGTTTTNGGAANGGTNACNGAGGGNTGTGAAAATATTACTACCCTATCNAANGTNTCTACTGGTTCAAGAGATAAACCCAATTCTGATGTGATGATAATTTCCACTGAATTNTCAGAAAGATATACTGAATCATTCTTTAATCCAGATATCATTGAAGNAATTGAAGAAGTTNCAAAACCAATTACATCATGNGCAGATATTGACTTAACAACATACAATATTACCACCAGTTATCCTGAATNTGAATTNCAATCATGGGTTAGNNCTAATCCAGTATATAATCGTCTATTTATTCATAATTCAGATTTAGTTTATTTTGAAAATGCAACTCAGGTTTTTTCAAATGGATATTTGTTTGATCTAACTCCTTACCAAAGTCCAATTTATGATACGCATACTGAGATTGAAGTTCAGCCAAACTATTCTGATACGAGTGTACATGGTGGTCCAGAAATTAACTATAATATTGGAGATATTTTATGCATTATAGAAAACCCAGACATTACTTTAGAACATGACGGAAGAGGTGATTTAAGACTGTGTGAAACTATAACTACTCGGCTGGCAAATGGAAGTTATGAGCATCATCATCCAGATTGTAACTATGTTTTGACTGAAAACTTGGATAAAACATCAACTATTAGAGGAAATATCGAATTTCCAAGCAACTCTGTCACTCCTGAAACATGTGAATTTGATGGTATGATTAATTCATTCAACTCAAGTTTAATTTCTATAAACCGTTCTGTTGCAGGCAATTGGGGCCATTTTAGCGACGGTAATGAATTCATAATCAATTATAATGGGGAAAATACATCATACTCTAAAACTTATTTTATCAAAGCCGATGAAACTGCAATGTATTATGATTATCAAATTAGAAGTGTAGGGATAAAAGAATACCGTTTGTGTAACTTTGCGTATGTCGAACTTTACGCTGATGAGAATTTATCTGAAATAGCCTCTTTAGACCGAAATCTAACCGAAGATGATACTTGGGAGGTAATCGCACACGAATGTACTTTCTCACGTAATCCACCTAGAGTCGGCGAATCACAAATGGGTTTCAGTCATGGTTGTTCTGGAATGTATGTCGGTTTTACTCCAAGGTTTTACCAAGATTTTCCAGATTATGTAGAACCTGAACCAGAAGAAAATGAATTTGATTTTTATTCAAATTTCACTCAAGCAATAATATCCCAAGACTACACAATGTGGCATGANATGTTAGCGGATGAAGTTCATTCAATAAACAGTGATTTAGTTTTTAACAAAACCGAACTGACTCANTCATACTTTGACAACTTTACCTCAATTGTCGGAATGATAGATTTGGAAAATGCATCTCATCTAGATTTGGCTCAAACTCACTGGAGATTAGGATTTCAGAAGTTAGCAAATTCAAATGAAACNTTCAATTGGACATTTATCGCCTATTCCAGCGACCTAAATAGTCAAATAACTTCTCCATTGGCTGATTCTGCATTAGCACAAGATAGAATTTACAATTATACTGGTTGGGGATATGACGGCTCTTTTTTCAACTCGTCAGAATATGTAATATTTTCATGGAGCCCGAATTCTTATACAAGTCCAATTATTTCAGAATACTTACTGACTGTAGTAGTAGATAGAAATGAAGATGGGAAGTTAANNGTCGTTGGAATAACCGACCATAATGTCGAAATCATTAGATGAAGTTTTTTTCTACTCAAGAGTGGCTAAAGATAATATATCTCATGAATAAGAGGATTTTTAGGTAGTTCTATGAAATCTGTTTGCGATCCTGTTTATGGTAAAGTCGATCAATTGTTGGCTCAATTAAATAAATCAAAATCACTGCATATCCTCCATCTACTCAATAGTAAAAATAATTCCATGCTATTCTCTGAGATCAAGAGACTGGTCAACTCATCCTCAACAACAGTTTCTCGAAGATTACTAGAACTTGAAGAAAATGGCCTAGTGAGCAGAACAGTAAATTCAACAAAACCTACTACTGTTTCTTACAGTCTAACAGAGCGATCAATTAATCTTGCACCCATAATTCAGTCCATGTATGACTGGGTTGTAGAAAATGATTACAATAGCAATCTATTGTCAAACTAATTTATTACGATTTGAACCACATATTCAAGTCCAAGTTAAATTTGCTTTGTCCATGGCAGCCTTCGAATCTCTAAAGTGGCTCAGCCGTTTTATCGATGAGACGCCAGGAGATTCTCAAATTGGAGGTACTTCTCGCCAAGTTCCTGGTGCTTGCTGGTCTCTAGTAAATCCTGCAATACCGCCAAATCCTGAAATGAGATTATGGTCTGAGGAAATGGGTGAATTGCTTGGATTAGAAAAATCAGATGGAAAAATATTGGGTGGTGCNGAAATTGTTGAAGGAATGAAACCATACTCACAGCGATATGGCGGACATCAATTCGGAAATTGGGCTCATCAATTAGGAGACGGACGAGCAATCACTCTCGGTGAAGTCGATTTATCAGACGAAGTTTTAGAGTTACAACTCAAAGGCTCTGGTGCAACTCCTTACTCGAGATTTTCCGATGGTAAAGCGGTTTTGCGATCTTCTATTCGCGAATTTTTGTGTAGTGAAGCAATGTTTCACCTCGGTGTTCCAACAACAAGAGCCCTCTCTCTAGTTACTACTGGGGAAATGGTTGTTCGAGATATGTTGTATGACGGAAACCCTGCCCCTGAAATTGGTGCAGTAGTTTGTCGTGTCGCTCCGAGTTTCATCAGATTTGGAAGTTTCCAAATACATACAGCAGATGGAAATTACGAAACACTCGAAAAATTACTACAGCATACGTTAAAGAATCATTTTCCCGAACATAATACAGATTCTGACGAAGGCCGTATTGAATGGTTAACTTATGTTGCTGAGCAAACTGCAGTGATGATATCTCACTGGATGCGAGTTGGATTTGTACATGGAGTAATGAATACAGATAATATGTCCATTCATGGAATTACCATTGATTACGGCCCATATGGTTGGTTAGAAGGCTACGACCCTAATTGGACGCCAAATACAACAGATGCATCAAGACGCAGATATCGATATGGTCATCAACCACAAATTGGAGCTTGGAATATTGCTAGACTTGCAGAATCCATTGCACCACTGATGGAAAATGTAGAATTATTATACAATGTTTTGGAAAAATATGATACAAAATATNTCGAAAGTCAGAATTTAATGTGGTCAAATAAACTTGGAATCGATGANTTTTCAGAAAAAGATGAGCCACTAATTGTTGAATTGAACTCTGTTCTTCAAGAAGTTGAGACTGATATGACTATTTTCTTTAGATTATTATCATCTATTGAAAGTCCAGACATTACAGTTCTTTCAGATGCGTTTTACAATCCAGAAAATATTCCTAAAGAAAAGTGGAACGAATGGTTGGGCAAGTGGTGGAATAGAGTTGATGGAAATCCAAACCGAGAAAAGATGAACAATTCCAATCCAAAATATGTGCTAAGAAATTGGATGGCTCAATTAGCAATAGATGCGGCAGAGAATGGCGATTATTCTATTTGTGAAGAATTATATCAGTTACTAAAAAATCCATATGACGAACAAGAGGAATTTGAAGAAAAATGGTTCAAAAAGCGTCCTGAATGGGCAAGACATCGTGTTGGATGTTCCATGCTTTCATGCTCAAGTTAATTTAACAAAAAATATATTTTTCTTCTCTCAAAGGTTAGTTTATGACTGAAATAATATTGAGTCAAGATGCACTCTCATTTTACTCTAAACTTAGAGAAGAGAATTATGATACTGACTCTTATAATTCTATGAAAACGATTTACCATGATGAAATTAAGGTTAAATTCGGAGAATTACTCCAGCATTTATCATCTATGCTAAGTGTGGCAATACCACAGTTGGAATTTGATATGGACGATGACTTAGGTTCTCCATTTGTTCATGGACATGCTGCCAAGTATGCATGGGGAGCTATTACCCGAAGAGGAAAAACAAAACACACAGATCTTCAGTTCTATGTAGCTATGCGTTTTGACTATCTAAGATTTGGAATCTACACAAAAAATGAAAAGAAAACAATACCAGTTTTCGGAGAAATATACCGAAAAATAATGAAAAATAATAATCAATTTCTCGATCTAATCGATGAATTAGCGTCAGAAGGAATTTTTCTTACCGAAAATATATCTGATGATGAAAGTGGTAAACCTAAGATTATGAAGATTAATAGAAAGTACGCGTCTGAATCAATTCTCAGAGATAGTACATTCAATGTAATGACAGGAATTTCATTAGAGGAATTGGAAGGCGTGGATATAGTACCGATAATAATGGACAACTTTTCTAAACTAATTCCGATTTACAAATTTGTTTTAAATTTAGAATGAAAGGTATTGAATAGTTTGCAATTATTTATCAACGGTTTGCCACCGACTTAGCCTTATGGATGTGATTTCACATTGGTTTTGGGGTATGGCTGTTACTCACGGCAAAATAAAAGGAAGATTTTCTGGCGCAATGGGTGTTATTCCCGACTTAATGGCTTTTTTACCTGTTACAATAATATCTCTTTTCACTGGACACCGTAATCCCAGAGTAGATGATACAACTACTACGGAAGATTTCCACCCACTTTCATGGGAAATATATCAGTGGAGTCACAGTTCTATAACTGTAATAGTGTGTTTCTTAGCGACATGGTGGTATCTGGAGAAGTATGGAACACCAAGATTTCTAAGCAGATTTTATCTTGCCACAATGAGTGCTAAGAAACAGGCTTTTTTGATTTGGTTGCCTTGGTTACTAAACATCATCACGGACATCCCTAGTCATACTGCACAATTCTTCCCGACTCCAGTTTTCCATCCAATATCTGATTGGAGATATGATGGCACTAGATGGTCTGAGCCTTCAATTTGGTTTACTAATCTCGCAATTTTACTATCTGTTTGGGCTGTAATGATTTACTTACATAGAAAAAGTAAATCTAATGATGCGATATAATATTAACATTAAGTCTAAGCGATTAACATGTCACTATTTAGTTCAAAGGACACAATCAAAGGTTTACTAATCAACTATTTTATCGGTTTTATTTGTTTTATTGGAATATTATTTGGTGTATCAATGATTTTTCATGATCCAGATTCAAAGGGTGTAAAAGCAGATGGTAGTATAGACCTTGGACTTCCACAAACCTATTTTGAAGCGATGTTCACAATTGGACCAGGAATAATGTTAATCGCAATGCTGCTCAGTTCTCTTCTAGTTTATGGAATGACAAATTTACGTAAAGGAATTGAAGCACTTGTAATCGGACTACTTTGTTCGATTCTTATTGGAGGATTTGTTACGATGAACATTCAACAAGCATTAGATAGTAACCTCCACAATTCAGGTGCTAATGGAATTATTCTTGATGTGAAGGATAGAGCAATTAACGCATCTTACCTATTTGTTGGCAATCTATTCCTTTGGGCAAACTTTCTGCTCGAAGTTATTCGCTTTAAGCCTAAAAATACACTGTTAGAATAACAATAAATGTGCAATGTAGATTTAATTGACTTAAAAACTCAATACAGGGAATAAAGCAAGTTATCAAATATCAGCAGGGTGAGAAAGATTCATGTCAATTCATGATGAAGTATTTGCAAGGATTCAATCTCTTCTCGAGGATGAGGACGATTGGGTATCTGCTATGTCAACAGTTGTCTGTGAGTTGCACAACTCCTTCGAACACTTTCATTGGACCGGTTTTTATCGAACTGTTAAGCCAGGATTACTGAAAATCGGACCTTATCAAGGTGGTCACGGATGTTTGGTTATTCCTTTTGACAAAGGAATATGTGGTGCTGCTGCTAGAACCGGTAAAACTCAAGACGTACCAGATGTTCACGCAAGACCAGAACATATTGCATGTAGTTCCTCTACACTAAGCGAAGTTGTTGTACCAATAAAAAATTCTAGCGGTGAAGTAGTTGCAGTTCTCGACCTCGATTCAGACTTGCCTGCAGCATTCTCAACTTCAGATATATCTTTTACAGAAAACCTTTGTCAATATTTAGGTTCCAAGTATTTCCAATAACTAGGTATTACAATGACTAGTAACATCGATGAATCAGGCTATGAATGGTTCAAACAAGGTAAAGAAAATTGGTATCGTCCTGCTGGTAGTAGTGATGAATGGTTCAAGATTGATAACTAATAGTACACTCGTAATTTTCTATAGAACAAATTATTGAAAGTGCTCGTACCGGGATACTATCTGCAAATACCATGGTATTTGGAATCGGTCATCTAATATCTGCTGTTTTATGCAAGTAATTCATAATATGAGGCTAACTATGGCCAACCATGCGCAGCCACATAGTAGCACTATTAATTTTGATTTTGCTAGGACAGTCATTATCCAATCTCAACAGTAATAATTACGATATTGATTCATTAAATGACGATTTAACTGCCAAATCAACACAAAAAAGTAATGCTACTCTCACTTTAACCGATATTGATTCACCAAATATTATTGATATTTTTGCTGGTGGTTACAACTCTTGCTTCCTTAATTCTGATAACGAGTTTTATTGCTGGGGCGAAAATTCAGATGGCCAACTTGGGGGGAATCCAGGTTCAGATTCTAGTTTTCCAGCATTGATTGGTTTTGGAGCTGATTATGTGGTTAAACATAGTTCTTGGTCTGCACATGCTTGTGCAATATCTGGTACTGGAAATGTATTCTGTTGGGGCGATGCTAATAACGGAAGACTTGGCAATGGTGCAACTACTGGTGATTTCGGACCAACATTGCTAGATCTTGGCATGGGCAGAACTGCGACAGAAATATCAGTAGGCGGNTCTCATTCATGTGCATTATTAGACAATGATTATGTTTCATGCTGGGGTTTAGGATCGCAAGGCAGAAATGGGCAAGGATTTCATAGTGATTACATCATTGATGAGCCAGAAAACATTACTGTGATACCTTCTGGGCTAAATGTCACTAATATTTCTTCTGGAAATGAACATGTATGTGCGATTCTAAATGACGATTCAGTATTATGTTGGGGAATGCATCCCATCGGAAGTTCAACGGGAAAAAGGTATTATTTTGGCAATCAAACTCCCATCTCAATAGAATCGGGTAATGGTTTTTCATGCGTTGTGCTGGATAATTATTCTCTTAACTGCTGGGGCGAAAACCAATATGGAACATTAGGGATAAATTCAACTAGCGATAAATCAACACCGCAATATGTTGATTTAGGATTAGGAAGAACAGTAAAATCTATTTCCACAAATTATAATCATATCTGTGCAATTCTTGATGATAATTCGTTAAAGTGTTGGGGAGCAAATAATTATGGAGGTCTTGGAACGGGTGATTTTGTAAACCGTTTAACTCCAACAGAAATAGAAATACCGCTTGGGAGAATTGTGAAATCTGTCAAAACCGGAATATGGCATACATGTGTTTTATTTGCTGACAGTTCTATTGATTGTTTTGGTTCAAATGCTAGGTCTCAACTAGGGATTAATAATAACAACCAAGACAAAAATTTAATTTCAAACAGATTGAATAGTATCAATAGTCCTACAAGATTATCAGAACTCACAGAAAATATATTCGCAAATTTAACTTTAAGAAGCCAAAGAGTGGAAGATTTCCCGTCAAATGATTATCAATATAACATCGAGTTACCAAATGGACTTACATTCAACAATTCGACTTTCATCATTTCTGGAATGCCTCAATATACCAATCAACTTAATTGGAATTTCTCAATTGGTAATGGTTTAGTANACTATAACGGAACATACCAACTACAGGTTCTNTCTGATACTGATGGNGATGGAATAGCCGATAAGTATGACNATAATGATGATNATGACCCATGGTTCGATGAACTAGATGGCTGTCCAATCGTCTATGGNAATTCAACNTGGGACGTNTTTGGNTGTGTTGATTCTGATGGCGATGGATACTCNGACCAAGGNGANANNTTCCCTCAAGATTCATCACAACAATTAGATTCAGATCAAGATGGTTATGGCGATAATACTGAAGGTAATTTAGGTGATGATTGTCCTCGAACTTATGGAACTTCAAACCGAAACTCTACTTTTGGTTGTGAAGATTTAGACTTTGATGGTTGGGCAGATTTCGAAGATGAATATGTCAATGATTCTAGTCAGTGGAAAGATACAGACGGAGACGGCTATGGAGATGAGTTGAATGGTTTCCAAGGTGATGCTTGTCCTAAGAGTGCTGGAACCTCGAGACTAGATAGATTCGGTTGTAGAGATACTGATAATGATGGTTGGAGCGATAATGGTGACGCCTTGCCTGAAAACCCAACTCAATGGATTGATAGAGATGGTGATGGGTATGGTGACAATGACTCTGAAGAAGCAACTGAAATTGATTTATTCCCTTCAGACGGAACTCAGTGGAATGATACTGATGGTGACGGTCATGGTGATAATCCGTATGGTACCCAAGGCGACTGGTTTCCTGATGACCCAACAAGATGGCGTGATTCTGACCAAGATGCTACTGCCGATGAAGATGATGCATTCCCTAACGATGCAACACAACAAGTCGATTCTGATGGTGATGGTTATGGTGACAACTTAGATGGAAATAGAGGTGATGTATTCCCAAATGACCCGAATGAATGGAAAGATTCTGATGGAGATGGTTTAGGCGACAATGCCGACATGTTCCCTTACGACCCGACACAAATTGAAGACAGAGATGGAGATGGAATGGGCGATAATCCAATGGGGATCGGTGCTGATAAATTCCCTGATGACCCTACCCAGTGGGGTGACATTGATGGTGATGGATACGGTGATAACCCTATAGGAAATAATCCTGATTTGTTCATAACTGATGCAACCCAGTGGGCTGACCGTGATGGCGACGGTTACGGAGATAATCCTCAAGGCAGGCTTTACGATATGTTCCCAGATAATCCAACACAATGGGAAGATGCTGATGAAGATGGATTGGGAGATAATCAATCCGGAACTGATGCTGACCCATTCCTCAATGACTTTGATAATGATGGCTACAATGACTCTATCGATATTCTCCCAAAACTTGCATCACCTGGTGATTTAGATGCAGATGGTTGTCTCGACGAAGATGATGCATTCCCAGAAAATGGCCAAGAATGTATTGATACTGATGGAGATGGCATTGGCAATAATGGCGATTCAGATGATGATGGCGATGGCTGGACTGATGCT
>PBXE01000009.1 GCA_002727485.1 Methanobacteriota archaeon
ATTCCAAAAAGGCCGCATACTTCACATAAAATGCAGTTATTGGCTTATCTTCATCTTGTAGAAGTAAGTACCAAACGAAGCACCCCTTATGGAATTCTTAGATATGGCAATGAGGACATTCACCAGATAAACTGGGATGAAGATACAAAACTGGAATTAGTCGAATCTATACAAGAGATTCAAAGATTGATGGTTGAGGGCGGAGCGAAAAGAAACCATCAAAGAAAGGGTAAATGCCAGAATTGTTCTCGACGTTATGCATGTGATGAATCTCTTGCATGAAATTATTCATTACATGGAGAATCCTGAGGATACTGCCTGCATTTATGATATACATTTACTATGATAATGAATTCGTCTTTAACCAGACCCCCAACAGTTTCACCAAATGCTTGAGCATCAATATTTAGATCCCATGTCCCATATTCGAAAGTAGTAGATGAACTGTTAAAATTAAAGTTCGGAGGTGAATAATCTTCACAAACATCCATAGACCATAATGGGTCTCCCGAAGGCTTGATTATTTCTGCCCTAACATACCTTGGAGAGCCGTCAAAACAAGGAATGAATTCATCAAGATTAAACTTGACTTTAACGTAAATTTCTATTCTTTGTACCTTTTCATTTACGGTAAACGACTCATTGAACATCTTGTTTTCAGGATTATCAAAGGTATATAGTACAGATGTTTTTTCAGTGTATTCAATATCTGTAGGCTCACCTCGTAGGTTTTCTAATGATTCTCTTGCTTGAATCAAACCTAGACAACCTGAAAGACTAACTGTAACGAAAGTCAGAGTTACTAAAATAGGTAAAATCTTGACTCTCATTAGCCCTGCGAAAATATCATCGGCTATGAATTGAATCCAAAAATGAGCGTTTATTTGAAAGGCAAAGACCTATCGCAGTCTGTCCGAATGACGCACATGGTGGCCGAGCCTAGGCGATGACGAACCCTATGAAAGCCGACGGACATCACTCGAATTCTGCACCACAAACAGGGCATTCTTTTGCCATGATTGGGATTTCAGCACCGCAAGCGCCGCATTCTGCAGTTTTCTTCTCACGTCTCTTTGGTTTCTGTCTTTGTGGAGTCAGTTGATCCTGAGTTTCTAATTTCGCAATTGGCTCATCATCTTCAAAGGTAAAATCACTTTGGGCTTCTTCAATTTCGTTACCGGCCAAAGCGCCGTCAGATAAATTCATTCCAACATGCACTTCATCTCCAGGCATGATTCCCTCTTCACCAGTAATCTCGTATAATCTTCCTCTAATGTCTGCATCACTTGCAGATAATTCGCCACCATCATCCTTGTGCGAAATTAAATCACCTTTTGCGGCTAACATTTCATCGATACTGCTAGAATCTTCACCTAATTGTTTGAGTGATCGTAATTTGGTAGTGACCTTAGATTCTAATTCTTCAATCTCTTCGGGAGTCATATCTTCTGTAGAGATTTCTTCCTCTTCATATAATTGCTCTAGCTCAGCAATCTCAGCCTCTGCTTTAGCGAACTCTTCGTCCCACTCGCCTTCTAGCTGATCTTCATCATAACCAAACTCTTTGACTGCTTCAGCAAAGTTTTCGGTTCCTGATACAATTTTATCATCATCTTCCTCAGGAAGAGCAATTTCAACTTTAGGTGCAGTTCTAACTTTTCTTTCTCTTCTTTCAAAGAATGAAGAAACGTCTTGCTTAGCACCGCAATAAGGACAATTATCCATCAAGTCAGGAACTGATTCCCCACATTCGTGACATTCGTGGAATTGCTTTCTAGCCTTCTTTAGATTGAACGAACAATGAGGGCAACGTGACTCATCACCTTCAAGTTCTCCATCACAGGCAGGGCAGTATTCAAAAATATCTCTTTCAACTTCCTCTTCGGTTTCTCTTGTAAACCAAATAGCAAGTGCTAGAATTGCAATTAAAACAACAACAACGATTGCAATTAGAGTGACAGTACCAGACTTTGATTGTGCTGATGAATCATCTGTAGAGGTAAAAGTTGTTGAAAATTGTCTNGTAAAAGTAGTAGTTACTGAGGTATCTGAAGGTATTAACTGAATTGTGGATAGGGGTGCAATAGCGATAAATTCACATTGCAGTGAAACTTTTTGACCTGTACTAGAAACATTTACTTCTGTAGTCGATAAAATTTGGTTTTCTCCATTTCTACAATCGAATGATAAATCTCCTAATTCTTGACTTGTTAGATTTATTGAGAAAACATATGTNTCTCCTTCTTCAATCGGGAATTTTACATCATTGCCNGATTGGTCGGTTACGCTAAGAGAAGATGTTGCCCAATTCAACCTCAGGTTTGCTTCGACTGAAATATTACTTATGGCTTGGTTATTCGATAAATCACTATCCCAACTACCCTGTGATGCTATCCAATTTGCTTCGAATGGAGCAATATGCGCCCCAACTGCTGTGGAAAGTTCTTCACTCCAAGTATAAGATTCACTNGGATTGAGTGTAATTAGACCTGAGAGTTCAGTGACTCCTTCAAAAGTATATTCTATTTTGCCACTTACCTGTAATCCGCCTGTATTGGTTACAGTAACTTGCCATGTGACCTTCTCACCTGAATTAACTTGAGGCGAAGATGGTCTCGCCTTAGGGTCTACAAATACATCTGGGATTTCTAAAAGAGTCAATAGTGTACTTGAACGGTCATTTGTAGTAGTCTCTTGAAGGAAATTTGGATCGTTAAATGGATCTATTAGTGCAGATAAAGTATATCCACCTGCAGAAAGCGAACTAACGATACTAGAATTTAGGATGTAAGACCATGGTTGTTCAGCATATCCTGCACCTTGAAGCGTTACATCAAATGGTTGAGCCGTAATTATACTTCCTTGACCTGTTTCTATTTCTATCCACATTGGAACAATGGTTGTTCCACTACCACCTGTTCTTGCCAACTTACCTGATATTGTCCAAGGCCCTTCTAAAGCACCTTCTGTAGAAGTAATTGTAATGTTTTCTTGGTGATAAACATCCATTCTAGGTTCAACAGTTAGAGTAACTGTTTCTACCTTATTATTTTCTGATGCTTCTATTACATCATCATGGAAATCTGGAGTAATGTAAATTGAATAAGAGTTACTTTGAGGTGCAGTGAAGGTTGTATTAATCCACTCCTCCTGGCCAGGACTCAGTGCGGAAGTAGCAATTTCTTGATCTACTAATGAAGATGGAAGATCAATATGAAGGGTGCTGGATTGTGCCGACTCAGAACCTGTATTCTTAACAAGGGTNGAAAGTTGAACTGTATCTCCTGAATTAATTCCTGAGGAAGGAGATAGTTCTGACTGCATAATGCGCAAGTTTGGTAGCCCAGCAACATCAAAGTCTACGTAGAATGATTGCTCATTGCCTCCGTATTCAAAAACAACCCATACCCTGCTATCACTTTCCTGTAAATTATCCCATATTACTGATACTGTCTCGCTTTCTTGGCCATAAATATCAACAACACTTCGCAATAATTGTTGGCTAGAAGTATAATCATTCTTGTAGAATGCATATTCTACATCGAAAGCATCTGACTGTAAAGTATTGGTCAAAGTTAGGTAAATTGTTAGAGAATCTCCTTGGGTTAAACCAGTNGAGGGNCTTAGAGCAACTTGAGCTTCAGATGCTTGAATGCCATTACTATCATAGGCAGAGGCATTAATTGGAAGTGTCGCCACACTAAGGATAATCAAGCCAACGATTGCCCGCCATTTCCCTGCCATATACAACATGGACACATTGCGAAGCACTTGAACCCATCTCTAAACATAGCAAGAATTTGGCTACANAAGAGTTAATTTTCAATTTCCGCATAGTATTATTTTTACATAATTTATCAAAAATATGCTTTTACAAGGGGAGCATTGAAGGATAACCCCGAACCTCTCACTGACATGCGAAGGGGGGGAGTGGCTATAATTCTTGGAATTATTNTACTTTCTTCAGTACTTTGTCAATTNAATAANGATTCAAATAATTCAATTGAACTCGATAAAAATTATTTGCAATTTTCAAATTCTGATGTAACAATTACATTTTCAAATGGGCCTAGTAACGGGCAGAGCGTTACCGGTGTATTCACTGTTTCATTCTCTTTAGGAGGTACTGGTACGGTTTCCTCTCTTTTAGTTGAAATCTCTGATGGAGTTTCTTGGACCACTGTTACAAATTTGACTTCATCACCTTGGCTAACATATCTCGACTCTACCAGTTACAGTAATGGCTCTTACACATTAAGAGCAACCGCATATGATTCTACTGCAGAGGAAAGTGTTGTCAAAATTTCTAATCCTTTCACCATCGATAATCAAGTCCCAGAAATTACAATTTTCACTGTCCTTAACCCAAACATCGGGACTGGAATTTCAGCTAATGATAGGGCGTGGTTCAACATTGAATCTACAGGCACTCTTGAATTTAGATGGGGTGCTATAGATGATGATTTGCTAAGAGCTAGTTTGGTTAATGTCCCAGGACCAAGTACACCATCAAACGATGGCCCTGGTTCAATCGCATATGGTTGGGACTGGGCATCAGGAAATATGCAGGAAGGTACTTGGAATCCCAGAATTACTGTTTATGATGACTCTGGTTTGAGCGCTTCTGAAACAATATTCATTGGAATAGATAGAACTGGNCCTAGCCATAGTTCGATTACTGTTGAAGATAATTCTAATTGGCATGCCACCTCAACAATTACCCTTTCNGGACTGATAAACAATGCTGACGACGGCCAGGGTAGTGGAATAGATTTTAGTGAAATAAGCATCGATGGCCAGACTTGGACTTCGACTACCAGCAATACATATGACTTGACTCTAAGCGAAGGGATAAATTCTGTATCTGTTAGAGCGACTGATAGAGTTGGTAATGTAGGGCCTGTATCACAATTGAATATTCAAATAGATACCGAAAATCCTGAAGAAATCGGATGGAATGTTGAACAAATAACAACAGATAGAATNGGNCCCGTGCCAGTAGAATTCTCGGCTCTTGATTCNACGTCTGGGATTGATACCAGTGCNTCATATATCGAATATGGATTCGANTCAAATGGTGTTGGACAGACTCCGGATCTTTCAGGAAGCTGGCAACAGATATCTACAACAGGGCTTTCAGGTGTTGTTGCTCAGTCGAGTTGGATTACTAAATCTAGACAATACTTGATGTTGAGGGCCCACGTTTTTGACCTTGCCGGAAATTCAATTACAACTTCTCCTGCATCCTACCAAATTCTTCCAAGCCTTGACTTCTCTTGGAATATTAGTGAAACTAACTTGGATCGACTGATTGTTAAACCAGGACAAAATAGTGGAAATGTAACTATCACAAGTTTACTTGAATCTAGTGAAAACTACGGCGGAGGAGTAACTGTACAACTAGAATCTGCTCCAGCAGATAGAACCTCTGCAGTATCTTGGACAGTTTTAGAATCTAGAACCCTAAGTTCAGGCACTCTTTCTGATTCTAGTGAATTACTGATTTGGAATTATACAGTTCCTAGTTCTGGACAATATGACCTCCGATTGGTAATTGACCCAAACAATGTAATTGATGAGTATGATGAATCCAATAATAAGAATCACATGGTTGTGACTGGTGCAACAATCAGTAGCATAATTGATGCCCCTTCATTTNCACCATCAATTCTAATGCTANTCATTACTTCTTTGTTTATTTCCTTTATTTCTAACAGAACAAGAGATTGAAAAGAGAAGGGCTGTAGGGGAAGTTATGCGGCAAGCGTTGCCTAGAGTTCCCAAAGACAGAATTGCTGTCTTGATTGGATCTGGTGGCTCTACAGCAAAATCACTTAGAAATTCCGCCGGTTGTAAAGAATTGAATATTGATTCGGTTACTGGAGAAGTTGAGGTTATTTGGGGCGATGCTGGTTCTTATGACCCANTTAAAGCGATGAAANTACCAAATGTAATCAAAGCAATAGGGCGTGGAATGGCCCCTAAGGCTGCATTAAGATTATTTGACGAACAACACTTCTTTGAGATGGTTGATTTGAGAGATTATGTAGGTAAACGTTCCAATCAACAGAGAAGAATTAGGTCAAGGATAATTGGAAGTCAAGGAAAAATAAGAAAATTGATTGAAAATCTTACAGATACTGAAATTACNATTTACAAGTCAACTGTTGTAATTATTGGCGAAGAAGACGGCCTTTTCGCTGCGCGACAAGCAATCGAAATGCTTGCAGGTGGTTCCGAACACGGATCTGTGCTGGGTTACTTAGAAAAAGACAGAAGAAGGGCGAAATTATCCAATCGTTCTCTTGAAAGCATCGAACTAAAATCTGATGATTCTCAGAGTACAGGATTTGAACACTTAGTTCCAGGGTTATCTGATATTAGCGATAGACGATCAAGAAGAATGAAGGCATCTCAGGTTGACCCAGAAGATGAGGAAGCTGTTGAAGAAATGATGCAGCTTTCTGAAGATGAAACCATCAATTGGGAAGAAGAGTAATTAGTCAATTGATACTTCTTTAACGTGACTTAAGTCCATGTTTAATACGTCATACATTGCTTCTGCAAGGTCAACTTCTAGACTATTTTTCTNACCCCATTCAACCAGCCTCGTGACATCTCTAACGAGAAAATCTTGAGCTTTAGGATGAGATTGTATTACTCCCTGACCTACATCTATTACGACCGGTTTGTTATCTTCATTCCACAAAATATTGAATGGTGAAAAATCACCATGGACAAGATTTGCTTTTTGCCAAGAAACTGCTAGGAATTCCAATAATTCCTCATAAACCGGCCTTGGGTCTTCAACTTTAACCTCTCTGAGTTTAGGAAATGGTGAGGTTTCATTTCCTAAATATTCCATAACTAAGACATTCTTATGCAAACCTAGAGGTTTAGGAACTCTAAGTCCCCATTTTGCCAATCTAGTTAAATTTCTTTGCTCTTTTCGAACCCAAATATCGACAAGGTCACGATGTCTTCTTCTAAGTCCTGTAAATCTTGGGTCGCCCTCAATATACTGCATCAAATTCTTGAATACAGCATTAGAGGTGTGGAATATNTTCACAGCAACTGATGCCCCATTTATGTCCGAACCATGAAAAACATGGGCTTCTTTACCTCTTGCTACGGGGAAATCCAAGGTATCAATAACCCCATTTTTCATGAGTTTATACAAAGACATCAACGTTAATCTATCAAAAACTTGATCAAAAACGCGTCTATCCACCCATTCAAAACTACCTTTACCAATAGCGCCTTGTAACTTGTCCTCTATATCTCTAAACATCGATTTATATCGCTTCTCTTTCATCCAAGAATATTTTCCTGAAGAATTTTCTAAGGTATCGACAAATCTCTTTTCTTCGAAATGTGAAAATTCAACATCTTTTTGGTGTTCTAAATTTTTNAACTTGGATTTTTTCTTACGACGACGGTTCTTGTTGATTGCAAGTTCATCCCATTNATCGTCTTTACTTGCCATTTGACCACCCATAAGGCCAATACTTTCATCCAAACAATGAATCAATATCGATGTCATCGTCATCGTCTTCTTCGACATCATCAGATTCGGGATACTCCTCTACTGGAATAAATTCTGCCTCTTCTTCTGATTCTGTTTGTTCAGTCTCTTCGGTTTCTGCTGCTGAATCATCATCTGAATCTCCAAACAAATCATCTACATCATCATCGGTTTCGTCATCTGAATCTCCAAATAAATCATCTACATCATCATCGGTTTCATCGTCTGAATCTCCAAACAAATCATCTTCTTCCTGNTCCATTGAGCCAAATAAATCATCNTGNTCATCATCATCATCATGGGAAACTTTCATTCCAAATACATCNACATCATCTGGTAATACGCCTTTTCGAGATAAGTACATTGATTGAGTTTTNGTATATCTATGCTTNACATCTGCTTTTGAGTCTTGGAAATCCCAAGGCCATACAATAATCAAATCACCTTCTCGTACCCATTGCCGCCTTCGCATTTTCCCGGGAATTCTAGCCAACCTAGTTTCTCCATCTTCACAAAGAACTGTGACCCTTCGTCCACCTAGAATTTGTTCTGCTAGTGCAAACATTTCGTTTATTTTTCGATTTGGCATCTTGACACGAATCTTTCCAGAAAAACCATCTTCTGGATTCTCTAGACGGGCTAATTCCTCCACGTCTACCTTTTCTTCACGTCGCCTACTCACGATGCCTCACTATACATGGCTGATAGTCTACCCTTATTGAAGCCATCACCCGTTTAAGGATTATTTCAAGCCCAATTATAATTGAAACTTTCAGCAGCGACTGTACAAATCTCGATCAATTTATCGCTTGCAACTCCGATGAATAACGTGGCTAGTAAACAAGCAAGAATTGCGAATCTTACTTGCCAGCCATTTGGTAGTGGTCCTTCACTACCTGGCTCTGCTTCTTCGAAGAACATAACAACACCAATTCTAAGATAATAATATACTGAAATTGCAGAATTGATTATCATGGCGAATGCTAGCCACCAAACCCAGTGAACATCGGATAAACCAAATTCACTACCTGTAGTAATAGCGTCGCCCATATCTCCTAGAGCAACATTAACTATTCCCATTATGACTAGTAATTTTGACATAAATCCTGCCAGTGGTGGAACTCCTGCTAGAGAAATCATAAACACGAACATAGAAACTGCCAGGAAAGGTTCTCTCTTAGCCAAACCTCCTAACGAGGAAAGTCTAGAACCGCCGCCTTCAGATTCAAGGACTGATAGTACAAGGAAGGCGCCCAACTTGAATGCAACTAGAACGATAAGGTGGAAGATAAGTGCTGCAAGAACTACCACTGCTGCTTCACCTGGGTCTCCAGATAAATTCTCATCCCAGTTCCATGCCCCTATTGCGGTAATCGCTGCAAGCATGTATCCGGCGTGAGCAACTGATGAGTAAGCTAGCATTCTCTTCGGATTAGTACTTCCAAGTGCGGCTAAATTACCCCAAGTCATTGTAACAACAGATAATAATCCGAGTAATACAAGCCAAACAGTTCCATCTTCACTAGATTCAGGAGCAGCAATAATCAGTAATACTCTGAGTAAACCGACAATTCCCATAGCTTTACTCGCAGTAGCAAGAACGCCTGCAACAGGACTACTAGCGCCTGAATAAGCATCAGGTGCAGCGAAATGGAAAGGCGCTGCACTAACTTTGAATCCAAATCCAACCAATACGAATCCAATCGCAATCATTGGAAGTGCTTCACTTCCCGAACTAGCAAATGTTGATGCTAGTACATCTAATTGTAGAGAACCTGCCCAAAGGTATAGCATTGACAAACCATACAAACCTACACCGGAAGCTACTGAACCTACTATGAAATACTTCATTCCAGCTTCAGTTCCAGCCTTGGTTTCCTTAAAGAAAGTGACAAGAACATATGTTGAAAATGATGCCAGTTCAAGACCTATGAAAAGAACAAATAAGTCCTGTGCCAATGCAACAATAGACATACCTAGAGCACAAGTTACCATCAGTATGTAGAAATCTCCTTGTCTGCGATTATTGTACAATTCGTCAGAGGATAATTTTGCACCTATACCTTTGACATCCATTCTGTTCATAGAAGCAAAGGCTGCTAGGGTCAAAGCACCGAAAAATACCAATTCAAATACTCTACTAAATGCATTAACCATCAAAATTTCAGTTCCACCCTCACTAACTATTGCGGTTCTTTCAACACCGTCTTGGAATGAAAGTATTGACATCAAGAAAGCTGAACCGATGGTTAGAACTGCTATCCAAGAAGGCAATCTTGGATCACTGGTCAATTTAAATCTGTTACCGCCAAGGAACCAATATACTCTGGTTTGAGTTCCTGGAATCCTAAATTTACCGGTTCCAAGATTTGGAACAATAATTAATAGAATTAAACCTGCGAATAAAATTAATTCAGGGCATAAAGCGGAAATAAAACCTTCACCAAATGGCTCTACTGTCTTCAACGTTGACATATCAGGCACCTCCCCTACCAAAACCAATTGAAATCAAAACTTCGAAAAACTGCTTGGTCCAATCATCCATCATATCCAAAGCAATCCAAGGCATTATACCAAATAGGATTGTAAAGAAGGCAAGAAGAATCATAGCGAATTTCTCAGGATTAGAAATATCCGGAATAGATTTTCCGCGCATGGATTCTGGGGGTTGGGTATCTGCTCCGCCTTCGAAAATAGTTCTCTGCATAGACCATAGATAATACGCTGCAGTCAATGCCAATACGAGTGCAGGACCAACCATCCACCAAATACTCCAACCATCCAATGAAATCAAATGCCAAAGCGCGATTAACATCATTATTTCTGCTACAAATCCAGCAAGAAGTGGAAGACCTAAAGAAGCCATCCAAGCAAACATCATAGATGTCGCCAACCATGGGGAATGCTTTGCCATGCCTCGCATAGCACCAATTTCCATACTGTGATAATGATGCTTGAAAGCACCACAAACAGCGAACAGCATTGGGCTAATAATTCCGTGAGCAAACATCATGAATAGAGCTGCAGCCCATCCCATCGGTTGCATAGTAGCAATGCCAATCAAAATAACACCCATGTGCGAGACAGATGAATAAGCAACCATCTTCTTTAGATTGGTTTGACCTAAACAAACAATTGCTCCCCAAACCAAAGATACTACTCCTATAATCATCAATGCTAACTGGAAATGATAGAGAGCATGAGGGAACAAACTTAGAGGCAATCTAAACATACCATATGCACCCATCTTCAGCATTACACCTGCTAATAGCATTGAACCACCAGTTGGTGCTTGTACGTGAGCATCAGGCAACCAAGTATGGAATGGTACTGCTGGTAGTTTAACCAAGAACCCAATCATAAGCATAACAAACAAAATATTCTGCATAGTCTTTCCAAGGAACCAATTATCTCCAAAGTTGGCATCCTTAGCAGAATCAATCAATTCTGGAATTGAGAAACTTCGACCTGTCATAGTTCCTGCAGAAGCGAGAGTATTAGGGTCTTGTAGGAAGTACAGAGTGATTAAACCAAGTAACATCACTACAGAAGCCGTAAATGTGTAGATAAAGAATTTCTGAGCAGCATACTTTCGATCTTTTCCTCCCCACTTAAGGATTAAGAAGAACATAGGGATTAGGGTTAATTCCCAGAAGATATAGAACATGAACAAATCTAGTGATACGAATACGCCAATCAAAGCGCCTCCCATCATCAAAATAAGAGGGAAGTAAGTAGCGCCATATTTCTCGTTCCAAGTTGCAATAATTGTTACTGGTAANAAGAAAGTNGTTAACCAAACCATAGGGAAAGANAGGGCATCTAATCCTACTGTCCAATTNATTCCNAGAGAATCAATCCAGGANTACGTTTCATAGAATTCATAATTATTGAAACTAATATCCATCCATGAAATGTCTCCAAAGTATCTGAAAAACATTCCAGTTGTTAATGCTAACATAACTAATGAGAACACTAAACATGCCATTCTAATCGGTTTTACTAGTCCTTCTCTAACGCGCGGAGATGCATTGGAAACAAATCCTAACAAAATCATGCTGGAGACTANTGGGAAAGCAACCAGAGGAATAGAAATCCAATCACTCACTCAAGCCACCCCCCATAATAAGAAGAAAATCGCTAATGTTCCAACTGAAACCATNAGAATGTAATCTCTTGCAGAACCTGTTGTCAATGAACGGACAATACTGGANAACGACTGTGAACCAGACTCGATATTCTTCACCGCTCCGTCGATTACAGAAGAATCTACCTCGGCCGATTTATTTGAGAAGGCAGCAACAATTTTCAGCATTGCCATATCATAGTAGTGGTCAAAGTATAGCCTCTGTTCAAGCGCTCTTGTTAGACTTGAATTTGCTATTGAACTATTGTTGAAGTTGAAGCGGTTGTAAACCCAAGCATTCAAACTGATTACTGGCCTCATCCAAGGCTTAGTCTGCTCTCCTTCTGCTAGATTGCCACCATAAAGTGCCATAGCGATGCCAGGTCCTAATATTGCTCCTATTGCAATAGCTATGTATGTAATTATGAAGAAGAATGCATCGCTATTAGCAAATGCATGTTCCATTTCATAAGCTATNCCTTCAAGTAAATTCTTCTCCGATAGGAAACTGTATTCACTGTCTGGTGCCCAGTGAGTAAAGCCCATTCCAGCAAATAGAATTGCAGATAGAGATACGAAAGTCAATGTGAATAATGGTATCTTAATCCATGTGTTTGTTGGCCCAACATGAGCAGCAACCTCATTATTNGGCTTGCCTGCAAATGTCTTCAGCCACATTCTTGACATATAGAAACCTGTCATTCCTGCTCCGATTAAGACACACATTGCAGGGATTAGGAATCTTGGATCATCTTGAGCAACTCTCCAAGCATTTGCTATAATTCCTTCCTTGGACCAAAATCCTCCAATTAATGGTAATCCCATAATCGATGCAGAACCTACCAACATTGCGGTTGCAGTAAGTGGCATTTTAGATGCTAATCCACCCATGTTATCCATAGACTGGGCATCAAATTCGTCGTCATGGTGATCATCATCGTGATGGTCGTCTCCATGGTCATCATGGTGGTGTAAATGATGATGAGCATGATGCACTTCATGTATCACTGAACCACTTGCCATGAAGAGCATACCTTTCGCCATAGCGTGATTGAAGAGATGGAAGAGGGCTGCACCAAATGCTACGATAACGATATAGTGAGCCTCACTATCATTGTGCCAATCTAGAGTATTTGCTAGATACATAGCACATCCCAGTCCCGTAAAGATATACGCTAATTGACTCATAGTTGAATACGCTAACACCTTCTTTAGGTCGTTTTGAACGAATGCAATTGCTGCTGCCATTACTGCAGTAATTCCNCCGATTAATGCAATGATAAATGCCAAATCTACTAGATCTCCACTCAATGATGCATCGCCGAAGAATGGGAACATTCTAGCGACCAAGTAAAGTCCTGCATTAACCATAGTAGCAGCGTGAATCAAAGCAGATACTGGCGTTGGCCCTTCCATAGCATCTGGCAACCAAACGTGAAGTGGGAATTGTGCGGATTTACCTACTGCTCCAATAAACATCATTCCAAGCGCCCACTGAAGGGTACCCGATGATTCAGCAGCAACTGCAGCAATATTTGCTTCATCAAATACCACGGCATAATCAAGAGAACCAAATAAGTCCCACATCATAACTAGACCAATCATTAGGAAGACGTCACCTATACGTGTTGTAAGGAATGCTTTCTTTGCAGCATAAGCAGCACTTGGCTTTTCATAATAAAAGCCGATTAGTAAGTATGAACAGAGACCCATTATTTCCCAGAATATGAATAACCAAAGGAAAGAATCTGCTAGAACCATTCCAAGCATACCAGAACAGAAAAGAACGAATTCCGCGTAAAATCTGTGATTTTTATTATCGTTGATAGGGTCGGTATTCATGTAACCTACGCTGAAAATATTAATCAGCAAACATAGGAAAGATGCTACGAATAATAGCATAACTGTCACGTGGTCGACATAGATTCCAAATCCAAAGGTGACTGGTTCCAAAACTCCTCCATCCCAAACATTGGTATTAATCCATAAAAGGTTCAATGAATCNTTAATTCCAGAAAAGCTACCAATGTGGTCTTTGATTAGCAATAAAGAAATTATCAGACTTGCAGCCATAACAGGAAGAGCAATCAAACCACCTTCTTTCAGATTATTTTTCCAAAATGGATTTCTGTTGAATACATATCCTAGGAATAAAATAACTGGGAATGCCAACATTGGTAAAAGAATGATAAGAGGTGCATATTGTATCATATCACTGTCCAGAATAACATTAGAACTTGAACCCGCCATAATCTCACCTCAGTTGTTAAGGACGTCCACATCGTCCAATGATATCGATTCATGTTTACCATACATTGCAAGGAAAATTGCTAATCCAATAGCAACTTCACTTGCAGCAATAGCAATTGCAAAAATAGTGTAAATCCAACCTGTTGCATCTCCGTGATGAACTGCTGCTGCTGCAAATTGCATATTCGCAGCATTCAACATCAATTCAATACACATAAGAACNATAATTGCATTTTTACGAGTAAATGCTCCACCAAGCCCTATGATGAATAGNAGTGCTGAGAGCGCTGAAACCCATGATGGATCAATCATTCCTCTTCACCTCCAAATTCCCAGAGTAGATTTTCTCTTCTCTCGTCACGAACCAAATATGCGGCTCCAATCATTGCTACAGACATCAAAATNCCAAGTATTAGAAGGGGTAATGCCCATTCATTCAGCATGATNTCNGCTAGAGCATTGGTTGTTGGCTCACTTTCGCTTGAGTTGTCCCAAACTTCATCTGCGCTTAGTACCGATACGAGAATCATTCCTAAACCTAGAAGACCAATTCTAGTAACTAAAGACAGAAATTTCATTCAAAGTCCTCCTCAAGAATTTGTCTTCTAGTGAGCATAATACCGAATAGCACCACTAGCCCAACACTAGCAAGATAAACTAAAATTTGAATTGCAGCAAGGAATTCAGCACCGAGAAGGATAAAAATTCCAGATACTGCCATGAAACAGAATATCAGTGAAAGCATGGAATGAGCAACCCTTTGGGCTAAAATAAGTCCCAAAGCACCACCTATGGTGATGGTTGCAAACAGGAAGAAAACCCCTGCTTCGACAATTGCTCCGACGTCCATATCAAGCACTCTCCTTAGCGGCTCTTGCAGCNTTCTTTGCTCGCTTATCACGCTCTTTGTTGGCGCGTTTTGCCAGTTCGGAATCAACTGCTTCTTGATGAACTGATGGCAAAACACGAGTCCTGCTTGCATCAAACCAGAGGTCTTGTCGGGTGAAACCAGACATACCATCATATTCATTCGTCATGAAGAAAGATGTAAATCCACAAGCTTCCATGCAAAGACCGCAGAACATGCATCTTCCCATATCAATGCGGCCTGATACAATCTGGTCATCGGCTACGAAGAGTTCTGAAGTCTCAACTTCTTGTTCTGCTCCAGAATCATTCCAACGAACAGTNGCAGTATTTCCTGAAAGGTCTAGGACTTCAGCAAANCTCCACTGGTCAGGAGTATCTGAATGCGCNGTTACGTGGTTAAATTCATCAAGTGATTCAGCAACTTCTGGAATTTGTTGAGCAGCATATCCTCCGACTTGTAATTCAGAGCCCATTCCACCATGCTCTCCTTCGGCCCCATCCAATACGTCAACGCGCANTTCAGTTGTCATGTGAAGACAGTCATTAGGACAAGCGGTAACACATAATTTACATGCGGTACAAGTTTCCCAAATAACACCGATTCTACCATTATAATTTCCAGGAACAAAGAGCCATGGCTCCATATCTTCCAATCTTTCATAAGGATACTGAACCGTTTGAGGCTTCCAGAGGGTTGGGAATAAATCGGAAGTTACCCTATCAGGTGCGAATTCTTGTTGAGAAATGTCATTGAACTGGGCGTTCTTGGATGCTCTAGAAGCTGATCCATCATCTAAAAATTCTGGATGAGACGTATTGTGATATCCTCCTGAAAGACGCTTTCCAAATATTTTACCAAATATCGGGAATGTTCGTANTGCTGTAATCAGTGTAATCTTAAACGGGTACCAAAATAAATTCCTAAAATTCGGTTTTGCGTGTGGATGCATTGGCATATTTTCACCTCACTCCTGCCCCGGGACATATGTTCCCGCAGGCTTATCTGTGTAGACATGGAACATTCGTTCCGTATTTCCGCTCTTATCTTCATCATTCANCATAAGGAAGAATATTCCAAGCCAAATAACGGTTGTAATCGCAGGGATTAGGAACGGGATGCCAAATGCATCCCAAGATGTTCCGCCATACGCACTGTCGTCAAGTGCTGTAGGTTCGAAGAAATATAATCTGTAAACTGCTGAAAGAACTAATTGGAATACGGCCAACGGCAGCAAAATTCTCCAACCGAATTCTAGGATTTGGTCAGTTCTAATTCTAGCAAGTGAAAATCTAGCCCAGACGAATACTAGAAGGAAAACAAGCCAAGATTTTACCAGTACAACTACTGCACCTGGAATTAAAACATAGAGATCTCCAAGTACAGGGATTGTGCTAATTAGGCCCTGGAATGGTAAATGCCATCCTCCGAGGAAGAAATGTGTGAAAAGGAAACATGCGGCGTATGTTCTAATGTATTCTGCCATGAATAACATGCCAAATCTCATTCCACCGTATTCAGTCCACCAACCTTCGACCAGTTCAGCCTCAGCCTCTGGCATATCAAACGGAACTCTTTCAACTTCAGCAATCATGGTAAGTAAGAACAATCCAGCCCCAAGAGGCATCAAGAATAGATTCCAAGCACCTGCTGAATGTTGGAAATGTACACTTTCTATAATATTGAAGGTNCCTGATAGAACGGCNACNGAAAGAAGTGTAAGTAAAAGAGGTATTTCATAAGCAGTCAACTGTGCTGCTGAACGAATACCACCAATCAATGTGTATTTGTTATTTGAAGACCANCCTGCAAAGAATACCCCTATTGGAGCAATACCAAAAATGGCAATTGCATACAAGATAGAAAGTTCGGGATTAGTTGCATAAATTCCACTAGATAAAGGAATTATACCTAGAATAAGGAGTGTAGAAGAGACGATGAGGAATGGTGAAACTTCGAAAATCAATTTATCGGCCCTCTGAGGCACCATGTGTTCCTTGAGGAGGAATTTCATTCCATCTGCCACATTCTGGAAGAACCCCGGGAAAATCGAGTAACCCATCCAAGATCTATTATTGACTCTGTCAACTGTTGCAAACTTCTCATCTTTGTTACCGAATTTTTTGTTTAGGAATTTATTTACTGCACCAACTGGTTTTCCAAGTCCGAAAGGCAACATATTCCACCAATCTCCAGCAGTTACGCCATTTTCACCAACCCATAACGAACGTAGAGCGGTTGTTGCTCCTCTTCTATCATTCATTCGAGCGACGGCCTTTCTCTCAATCCAAAGTATAGCGAATTGTGAGAAGAAAAGCATCAAAAATACAATATTGACTATAGCAAAAGTGGCTAATCCGAACGCTATTTGGCCTGAACTATCTTCCAAAGGAGTTCCTTCTAATAGAGGAGGGATTGTCTTATCCACTAGGTCGAAAATTAAACCCCTTAAGTCATATGCATCATCCATACTATCACCTCAACGATCTGTCTCCCCGATACATGGATCAAAACTACCCATGATTGCTGGTATGTCTGCAACTTTGTATCCAATCATTGTCTTGGCTACAAATGGAATTGTTATGAACATAGGAGAGCGGATAGAAATCCTGTAAGGATTCTTACCTCGTCCTTCGCCACCGCCCTGAATATAGAATTGTGATGCACCTCTAGTACACTCATAGTTGCTAAATCCTGTAGCACCCTCAGGAGCTCTTGTAGGTGCTTTNTGGAAAATCATTTCNTCTCCGTTGGCATAGTTAGTATTCTTGCCNCCAGGTATCTTCTCGATAGCGTCTAGTACCATTCTACAGGATTGGCGCATCTCTTCCATTCTNACTCGATAACGGTCATAACAATCAGCACCCTTCACCGAAGTAGGTTTTTCTACGGCTGGCTCCCAATCGATTTCATCGTAAACCGAATATGGGTGTGCCCATCTAACGTCATAATTCACTCCAGCGGCTCTAACGTTTGGTCCAGAAACTCCAGCAGAAACCATCTCTTCTGCATTTGCATAGCCGACACCCTGTAGGCGAACTAGCCAAATTGTTGATTCGTCAAGCATCATTTCATATTCATCAATTCTNCGCTCGAAAAGTTTGACTTTTGCAATCATTCTATCAGCAAAACCGATTGGAATATCTCTCTTTACTCCACCAATTCTTGGGTAGTTATAGTGCATTCTAGAGCCTCCAAGTTCTTGCAACAAGTCGAGGAACATTTCCCTNTCACGCATACACCAAGTCATCAAGGTTAGATTACCGATATCCGGTCCAAATGCTCCAAGCCACATCAAATGCGAAGCNANACGCTGTAATTCGGCAGCAATTAAACGGATATATTCGGCCCTTTCAGGAACTTCTGCTTCNAGCAAGTCTTCTGCTGCATANATGTANGAATTGGCCCAAGTCATTGCGCTAACATAACAAAGTCTGTCGCAATAAGGGGTGACTTGAGTAAAATCCCTAGATTCGCAAATTTTCTCAACGCCGCGATGGATATATCCTAACTCAGCTTCTGTATCGACAACTGTCTCACCATCCACTTTGACTCTAAGAGTCCATAATCCATGNGTCATNGGATGTTGCGGGCCCATTGTAATCCACATTTGTGCCATGATTTCACCTCACTTAACGCGGCCCTCGTCCGCTGGTTTTCGGCCAAAGCCTTGTGCATCATCATACATTTCGTTATGATCATGNTATCGAATTTTATGTTGTTTTTGTAAAGGATGGAANCCTTCCGGACTATCATGAGGATTTAGCACTCTGTGCATATTTTTATGNCCCTCGAATTTGATTCCAACCAAATCCCATGTTTCTTTCTCATTCCAATCAGCNCCGCCCCAAATATGCTGAACTGTAGGTACGGAAGGAGAATCATTATTCTCTAAAGGAATCAAAACTTCAAACTCCATAGGAACAAGTTTTCCATCTAATTTTTCTGCAACATAAACTGTGTTGGTATTAGGTAATTGATTAGTTATAGGTTGCCTTAGAAGATGGTAGGCAACTTCCCATCCCCTTTCATTTGGCCCTTCAGGGAAATGAGTTCCTGTTATCATTGAACAATAATTTACTTCCAAGTCAAAGTATAGCCACTTTGCTAATGCTTGCCAGTGTTGTGGGGGAGTTATAATTCTGATGAATGCGAATTTCTTGGCATTAGAATGGTGCTCAATTGAAGCAGTAATTCCTGAACCTGAAAATCTAGTATTGATAGCTTCTAAACATTCAGCAGCGCACTCAGTATTTTGAGAGGCAGTAATACTAGTACCCATTTCACTCATCTCCAACAATAAGTGGCTTTTCGCTTTCTCTTTGAGAACTTGGAGCTCCACCGATTCTGATAATCTTTTCACGGAGAAGACCGAATCCATCAATCAATGCTTCGGGCCTAGGCGGACATCCTGGGATATATACATCGACGGGAATTACTGTATCTACTCCTTCGAGAATATTGTAGGATTGGAAGTATGGACCTCCTGAAATGGCGCACTCGCCCATAGCAATACAATACTTTGGTTCTGGCATTTGTTCCCACAAACGAACGATCTTATCAGCGAATTTCTTGGATACTGGGCCGTTAACAAGTAATACATCCGACTGCCTAGGCGAGGAACGGAATAGAACTCCGAATCTGTCACCATCGAATCTCGGAGTTGCCGCAGCAGCCATCTCAATAGCGCAGCATTTTATTCCAAGGTGAAGTGTGAATANCGATTTCCTTCCAGCCCAGTTAAAAAATCGCCCAGCNAGAACGCTNAGGAATTGCTTGATTTTTGTCACCTTTAACGCTTCATCGGTAACGCCACCAACCATTTCAACCAAAGCTCTACTGTTGAATGCTGCAAAATTTTCTCCTGTATCAGCCATTATTTCACCTCAAATGTAAATTCGCCCTCGCTTTCTAAAAACATACCAAACGCCAAGTGACATTATAGTAAAGAATCCACTAAGAACTAATAAAGCATTTTTTGCCTTTGAAACGGCNCTATCTCTAGCACTGTCTGCAAGGTCTTGTGCAGTTGCATCGGAAGCCACAAGACCGCCCAGAACTAAGAACATAAATGCAACATCAAAAACCAAGAAAATGATCGCATACCAATAATATTGGAAGTGGAATTGAATCATTGCATCTCCGACTGGCTCGCTTCCACATTCGAAGGTTGTTAGTCTTCGAGGATACAAACTGTGATCTTTTTCATANCCCTCTAAAAGATAAGATTTGGTTATGTGAGGTCTAGCAGGGTCAACACGAGGTCTAACAACCCAAGTGATAATGAAATTAGTCAGTGGCATCAGAATACCGACAAGCGTCAAAAAGCCTATTGAAAGGTATGCGCTAGGTACCGATTCTAATCCGGACATTTGTTCACCCAGTTGCAAAGCATACGCTCNGCAATCTTTCCAATAATTACCCCTCAATAAGGGTTGCCAAATCAAAGTAATTTTTGAATAGCCAAATCTACTCAAATTACGNTCGAAATTACTAGAATAATTAGGCGGATTTCCCAAACCAAATAGTCCAGGAATCATTCATGGAGTTTTGNAATAGAGACCAAATCTTGTAACTTGGCAANATGAATATCCAANTCACGAATAGGTAGAANATNGNTAAAATTGGTNTCGAAATAAATGTCGGTAGAACTATCACNACTGGAATCATCAATAACGCTCCAGCAAGGAATGCAATTGTACCCAATGCAGGGAATACCAATACTCCAAGAATAAACCAAACTATTGGAGAACTACCTGATAATTTAGTTTGATGCATNGTCTTTGATTCTAATTCTCTTACATTTCCAATGAATTTGAAAATCCANTAAATGTTGAAAAATGGAATTATGAAGAAAAGCAAATTCTTCATACCACCAGGGCCAATTTCAGCATTNATCTTCAATTCTTCACCCCACTTATAGAGTGCAATAAGGGGGTATATCCCTAAGGTTAATGGTGTAAAAATNAGCCATTGTTTAATCGGANTTCTATATGGTACAGGATTAACACTTACAGAAACATTCCTAACAAANCCNCTTTCCTTAGCANTAGCCAACTTGTCTACATAAGTCAACTGGCGCTTAGCAGAAGATTTTGCATTCATTTCTCTAAGTGTTGGTTTTGCTCCTTGNTATATCACACCAAGGAAAATCAAAATTATTAGGAAATACATTCCAGATTTGATATGTTCTTGTTGAATTCCNAGTCCNAAGGCACCAGCATATGGCTCNCCAAGCACAGAGAACTCAATATTCTCTCGGTCGATTACTCCTGTCTCCACAGGCTCAACTGAAAGCGTGAAGGTGAAGTTATCTTTCACTTCTGCCTCATAAGAAGGCCTTACATCAACTACAAGGCCGATAGATTCGNCAACATCTAACCAGCAGGTTAGTCCATCCGAATTAGANGAACAAGACCCATTTGCATANTCTAGAGATACTGACCAGCCACGAAGTCCTTCAGGAGTCAAGACATTAAACTCCGTCCTTACGTTACCTTGATTGATAACATCAACAAAAATTGTTTTCTTGTCTGGATATTCAAGNGTATAAAATAAGTCTACATTTGATTCAAATTGTATATCATAAATGGTTTGAACTTCTAAACTCAAGGAGGTATATCCAGATCTNTCTGCAGAATTGGATTCGCTAGTAACTATAACTTCCAAAACTCCACTATCGCCGGTTATTGCCCCTGGATTGACTTCTATTTTCAAGAAGAATTGTTTTTTGTATTTCATCGCTTGTAATTCAGTCTTACCTATCTTCTCTTTCTCGGCATTTATCCCACTTTCAGAATATGAATGAATTAGGTTTCCTTCTTCATCGACTTGGAATGAATTTGTAGTAGAGTTCCAAAGACCATATCCTCTTTTAATCTTGAATTTATCATCTATGTCAACTATTTCGCCATCCGTCATCAATTCTCTGGTTGCTATTCCTTCTAGGCCATTGATTTCAAAAACTGCATAATCATAATTCTCGTCACCAGTATTCTCCACCCATAATTCAAACATCGCTTCGCCTTCGGGAGGCAACACCAAAGTTCCGACTCTGTTATCTATCGAAATTCCATCGAAATCGCCCTCACCAAATCTAATATCCATTGAATAATTTACATCGGAACGAACAGCTCTAAACTTCTCTAATCGCTTGTTATCTGGTAGACCATCTAAATTATCATCTGCAGTATTGGAATCGCCAAGATTGGTTATCTCTACATCTATGTCAGTAAACTCCCAATTCTCTGTACCGACTTTTACTCTAACATTTAGTGTAATTACTGCGGTTTGTCTNGCATCAATAGTAAATTCTGTTTGTTGGTTTCCTTCTTCATCAGTATACCAATTTTCCCAATTCTCAGAATTTCTCTTAGTATAGAATCTAAAATTATCTTCGTTATTACCCAGATTCTCGACAGTAATTGGGAACATAAGAACGGTATTTGAGCGGCCTGTTTGATTTTGCCCTCTTTCAACTTCCATACCATGCGTTTCCTTTACTGTGACTGTCAAAATCTTGGTTTGATAGGCTTGTCCACCGCCGTTAGGTAAAACTGAGAATGTCAATTCAATACTTTNAGTCGCCAATGCATCTTCTGGAACTGAAACGGTGAAATCGACGCTTTCCGACTTGCTTGAACCATGTTTTGAACCAACCGTAACACTGGATTTATCTAAAGAAATCGACCATCCTGAAGGAGGTGATGAAACTGTAATTCTAAGGGTATCTTCACCATTGCCAGTATTGGTCACAGTTAATCTTGATGATTTATTTTCTCCCGGCTCAATAGGACCTAGGCTAGAGGTTTGTAGACTTAGAGAGGCGCCATAGCTTTGGCCNAAAATTACTGTAAATTGTTTAACACACTTTAGGGAATTACCATCTTTTGCTTGTACTGTAATCTGGGTTTCCGAACCTGCACTTCTTGAATCATCCGGCTCTACTTCCAAATCAAAGGATTTCGTCCCATCGCCATCATCGTAAGGTAATAATCCGCTAGAAGGTCCATCGAAGGAAACCCACTTATTGCTGCCAACACCGGGATCGCCAGTAACTGACATGCCAACAGACCAGTCGCTATTTCCTTCGTTGGTCAACGTTGCAGTTAGAGTGCCAACATCGCCAGGATTGAGATTGAGATTGGTTTTAGATAAACTCATGGAACACTCCTTCAAAACAGGTACTTCTAATTCGAAATCCACTGTATCTGTAGCGTTTTGAGCAGGATTTGAACCAGATACTGTCCCTGTTAATTCCCAGCAGTAGTCATTTGCTTGTTGNCCTTCTGGCACCTCTACCTCAACTGTAACTTGCTCGGTTTCTTCTACATCTANTGCAACATTNCTGTCNCTAAGAGTTACGGTAAGGTCTTGCGGATTNCTNCATCCACTATCGGTTACTTCTTCCAATAACAAATCTATTGATTGATTAGTTTGGCCAGTATTCTCAACGGTAATGAAGTAAGTTACTTTNTCTGAACCAGCGCCAAGAGTTTTCTGTTGTGAATTTCTTTCCTCGATATTATCAAAGTATAAATCAACACCGAATAAAGTGCTTCCTGAGCCATCGCCAGCAGTTGTAGAAACTGTCTCTGTAGAAGGTTCAGGAGCAGCTGGATCAGGTGTTCCTGTTGACAGTACGATAGTTGCTGTAACNGTTGTATCGCACGTCGATTCGGGTTCAACATTTTGAGCCAANGTAACATTCATTGTTGTCTCTTCCGAAGATCCTGCTTCAATTTGCCCCGGTATTTGGAGAATTGTAGTAGTATAGCCATTGCAATCTTCGCCTGGCTCGTTATTAGCCTGAAGATTNACTGAAACCGGATCAGAACCTGTGTTGTANACTACAACGGTATATTCTCCAGATTCTCCAGGATTTACTTCCATNGAATTGGGAGATACATNCAGATTGATACTAGGTGCAGCAGATACGTTTGGAGCAATTAACGGAAGTACAGAAAATAGCATCAGCCATATGAGGAAAATAGCGCCACGATGTGTAGATTTATGCGGGTTTCCTCGGGGGTCCATGACCCCCGGTGGAAGACTTACTATCAAAAGCCTACCCTTTGATGTTTANATAAAANCATTCTAAANTGGCNTAACCGTCAANAAAATCGGATNTTGGGCCAGAGCAACTAATACACTTTTCAAGATTTGAGATACTACAAGACTCATGACCTTCGCCATGGTATCTAGCACCACACGAAGGGCATCCTAGAACGGCTCCTTCGATCGGACTTCGACAAGACCAGCATATAGGCAGAGGAGCCTTGGTTTCTTCAACAACCTCTTGCTTGACTGCTGGAGTTGGGGTAACAATAGGTGCGGCTATAGCAGGAGGAGCTATCTGTGGCAAGTNCTTNGGCAGCGGCATTGGATTGCCAATCACTTGCCTAGGCAATACTGGTAACATAGGTTGCTGCTTTTTTGATTTCAATAATGCNACAGTCATNCCAATAATTGCGATNACTACGATTACTAANATCACGCTAGTGATTATTTGACCAGTACTTCCAAACGAATCTGAGGATTCACCAGTAGATGAAACATTGAATTTAAATTCGCTGGATTGAGGCGTATCTGACGTACTAAAGCCTAATTCAATAGATGAAAATCCAGGTTCATTTGCAGTGGCTTTAATTCGTACAAGTACCGATTCTCCAACCTCAAGATCAACAACATCATTTCCATCTAGTTCGACATCCCAATCGTCTTCAGAAGTGATTTCAAGTCTGTGATTAAACGGAATGTTTCCTGTGTTTGTGGCCAATATTTGAATTACTTTTTCTTCGCCCGTCTCAAAAGTATTTGACGATAAACTACCCCATGAAATTTCTTCTACTCCGGCTACGTAAAGCGAAATTGTTTCTGATAGTTGTGCGCCATTACCGCCTAAATTTAGAGTAAACGAAGGTTGCGTGTAAGGTTCTGCATCAGGGGCGATAATGACTGCACAGTCCATATCGACCTTGTCATTGAGACCGAGTACTGTGTTTACAGAATTACAACTCACTTCTAAATCTTCATCACTTTGAATATCTATTTCAGGTGTCCAATCAATATCCTCTAGGTTACTTAATTCCCAATTATAAATCAAAGTCTGTCCTGCATAATGGCTGCCCGAGCCAAGATAAGTCGAATATTGTTCTCCACTTTCATACATTAGGTTAGTAAATCTCAAAGATGGTTTAGCAAAAATTTCAACCTCTAAAATCTCATTCCAAGAAAATCTATCAGAACCGTTATCTAAATTCATGGTAATTTGACCTGTTTTAGCACTAGTACCAGCATAAAGTGAAAGAATATAAATTCTTGATTCACCAATATCGAGATTAAATGGTGATGCACCTTCAATGGTTTGAATACCCTGAGGTAAAAAGAAAGATGGGTAAAGTCTAACATCGACATTGCCTTTATTTTCTATCGAATAAATTAGTGCAAATTCAGTTCCCGGTATTACTTTATTCATTTGAGAATCTAAACTTATGTCGATTGATTTAACAGCCTGAACCTTAATTGGGATATCAATAATCCAACTCTTAATCGGAGTTGTACGTGAAAGAACGTTGATTGATACAATCCTTTCTACGCCTGCATCTTGAATGATATTAGGTGGTTGAATTGTCAAATTCAAAGTTGAAACTTGGCTTGTTGGAATAGGTTCAGTACTTGTGAAACGACCTGCTGTTTCCCCTTCACCAAAGTAAGCATTCCAACTATTAGGAGGTTGAACTTGGAGGTCGTAAATCAAATCTGAATTACCTAAATTTTGTAGATAAACAGCGAAGGTTGTAGATTCTATGGGATGAACAGGAACAATATCATAGTCGTATTGGACTTCTACATTTGCGATATCTAATACCTCCAATTCTAACGTAAAGACATTTGATACTCCATTGTCAACGTCCAATCCAAATAATTGGATTTCATATGTCCCTTTTTGCGGAGTTTCAGGATGAATCATAGTTACACTGACTGTTTTAGTTTCCCTTCCTTCTAATGAAAAGTTGGTTAATGAAATTCCAACATACCATGAAACCTGTTGCCCAGTTTGAACATTCAATACGCTTTGCTTAGTGATACTTGCATTAGTTGGAAGTAATCCAGTATTAGTCAAATTTACTTGCCAAGATGTAGAGGTCTCTAATGGGTCTGTCAATGTCAAGGCTCTTTGAGGTGACGAAAAGGCTACTCCTGGAGTTGTTACTTCGACAATGACATCATGACGATTATTAGTTTCTAGTGTTTCATCAACTTCGTTGTCGGGATCTATAATGAATGAAATTAATTTCTCTCCAGCACTTTGTGGAGTCCATGTCCAGTAGAGATTCTTTTGTGTACCACCTCCAACCTCCATGTTTTTTGTTTCTACTACTACTCCGTTGACTTCCAAGACAACATCTACGAAATCCGACTTAACATTACCCGTGTTCTCAATTGTTGAAGTGAAATGTACCTCATCACCAACACCTGGGACTTCGATGTCCATGCTGTAATCTTCTGGAACTACCGCTAAATCTGGTAATAAATCATTAATCCCGTGCCCCATTACTGCTAATGCAAAAGGTTGAGAACGGCTCCCACCGTGGAACGTATCTTTTACCTTGACAGTCCATTGACCAGTAATTGCTTGGTCGATTAATACGACTTCCACGTTGTTGACATTATCTGCTGAACCTCCTGTGGTTGAGCGGCCATTGGCAAAATCATTACCAAGATACACGTTACCATTGGGATCTGTGACTTCTAGGTCAAAATTATTCACTAGTTGTTTGTTAGAACTTGTTGAAGCATATTCATCAGACCATGTCAATACGGCTTTGAAAGCATCATTTCCTACATCGATATCAAAATTATACGATTTAGAGTTTCCAGTTGCTGATAATAGCGACCTGTCATCGACCCAGATTCCTTGACCATCAACGGGGGCCAATGAATTTCTGACATTTATACGGCCCCAGCCCTCATCATTATTTGGGATATCTCGTGAGCCAACATCTTCAGCACCAAGGATTAACAATGCTTTAACCAACGCTCCTTGAGGTGATTCTCGCAGTGCAATTTCCTCCAGATATTGTCTAATCATTACTGATGCACCAGCTGCATTTGGTGTCGCCATTGAAGTTCCTGTATACTCTAGATACCATTGACTCGACCATGTATTTCCACCCGTGTCTCCTGCTTCTTGTGCTTTACAAGAACGAACATAACCTCCGGGTGCAAGAACATCTGGTTTGATTCTGCCATCATCAACAGGACCTCTAGAAGAACCTGACATAATAGTATCAGGTGCTCCAGAATATCGGTTTTGATGCATCCCCACAGTGACAGAATTCTTTGCAGTACTTGGCGGACCTATCGTGTCAGGGTTAGGTCCATCGTTACCAGCAGCAAAAAGAATCGTCAATCCTTCGGCACCACTGTAATATCTGTCATAATAATTGGCTCTATCATCGACATCTTGACTCTCAGAGGTATACCTTCCAAAGATATTATTGCCTCCACTACCCCACGAATTAGTATGAGTTCGAGCGCCGTCACTATAAGCCGAATTTAGTAAATAATTCAATGAAGGAGATTGGAAATTTCCAGTATTGTCATTTTCCATCGCTTGGAAATATAACTCGGCTTCAGGGGTAACTCCTGTGTATCCTCCTCGGAAACCATCACCTAGGACAGTACATGAAACGTGAGTTCCATGACCAGACCATTTATCTGCAGTGGAGCCATCATTGATTACATCATAATTTCCAACTACTCTATTTCCAAAATCCCCATGGTCTTCATCAAGGCCTGAATCAGCGACTGCAACTGTCTGATTAGAACCATCTAAATCAGAATTGAAATATATTTTCATGGTTCCNGTTTTCATATGNCTTCCAGCCTGATTATTGTCGATGGTAAACTGNGGATTGAATCTAAGTGANTTTACTGANGGTTGAATNATAATCGATGCTATNTCGCTTGTTTTCAACAAGCCTNCATACCTTCCTTCATCCCAACGAATGAAATCTTCCAGTGATAATTCCACAACATCGGCTATATCTTGGAATAAATTATTTCCNAATGAATCGGTGTAAGAAATAATTTGTTGGGGGCCCAAGTCATTTCTCCAACCCTGTAATCTNATGGANTGTCCNATCAAAGATTGTTCACCGTCTTCTAGAAGTAAAATATCTAAAATCTCATCTTGNATAAAAAGTGCCANAGGNACAGAGTGAAAACTAGATACANCATCTAAATTCTGAGCCTCTANTAGAGCCATNGGAGTTCCTTGAACTATCAACCCTGAAGGATAAATAAAATCTCTAATTGTTAAGCCTTGTATTTCATTGAGTTTTTCTCTTGACTCTAATAGATTGATTTGANTAGAAATTAGCAGAAGATTTAGATCGGNCCTCGGTTGTAACATTTCGATTGGAACTGGNCTNCTTAAAATTAGACCNTTGTCATCAAAAATACCGATTGAAGAGTCTGCAAATACTTCTCTTTGTTCAAGAGTTTCGCTATAATCGTAAACTCCCTTAGCATCATTGTATACTCCTTCCCTTAAGTCGAATCTAACCCATTCAATTTGATTATACTCATCTTCTGAAGACAAATATTCTTCTTGTTGTGTGAAAAACACTGAGAAACTTTGCAAAACAAATAATGCGACTAGAAGAATTGCTCCCCTAGTAGCGCGACTAGTTTGCATATTATCTTCCCCGACCCGCCCCGCTTTATTGCTTCGGGTCTTTTGGGCTATAAATCAAGATTAATTTCTATCTTTGAATTCTTCCCAAGCCCATTCNCCAACTTCATGNGTNACCAGAATTTTNTGCCGGTCTCCNTTATAGTCAGTCCATTTNAAATCNACTGCAATGACATAGTTTTCCCAAACAGTATGNCCCAATATCTTCATCTCTAGATCATTTCCTGCAANAGAGGAATGTGAGGAAATAGATTCTACATCAATACTCATCGTTTCTAGTACATCNCCGTCAAGAGACTGGAATCTAACNTCCAAAGAGANATCAGTAATTTCTCTGCTACCTGTATTATGAATTTCAGACATTACAATATGTCCACCTCTTTGAAGATACAGTGTTTCAACCATTACTGANTCTCTAGGAATAACCCAATACCAACTGCTAAAAATCGCTCCAATGATCAACAGCAAAATTACACCTGCTAAGGCCACGCGGTTTGGAGTTACCTCCTGTTTCAAATCTTCGACAAATCTTGCAGCTTCCTTGGAAGCCTCCAAAATCGCCAACTCATCTTGTGTCAGAGTAGTGTTCTGAATTGAATCTTCATGGACCAACATTTCCCCATCGCTGTCAAAAATTAAATCGTCTTGAACNCTCATTTAATCACCCCAGCATAGCCAAACAACTGGCAATTATTGATGTCATAGGCTCAACAAGTAAAATATGTCTAGTTTCTACCGCACCACCGGTAATTGTTCCAACTACAGATAAATCAGCGACTACACCGTTTATTCCTAAAGAAGAGGCTGTTGGAATCGGACCTGTCATTTGAGTGTCTAGCATAACTGCTCTACCATCGAATTTCTTTTCGCCAAATATATCAACATAATAACCAGGTTGAGAGGTTACTTGGGCGCTTGCAACGATTCGTCCTTCAGTAATATCATCGAGAATAATTACGGGGTATTCATATGGGCCTCTATGAACATGAATAGTGGCAGATTTTAGATCTTGGCCAATAAGTTCGACTCTGTCGACTGTAACTCCAGGCATTACCGGCATGTTGGATTGTTTCATGTACAAACTTCTAACTCCATCTCCAGATGATGCAACTCGCATCCCCCAATCATCTGTAGTATCTACCTTGAACGTAGAAGGTAATCCTTGAGCAATCATCAAAACGTCACCGCGATAATCAACAGCCCTTCCTGCCGCTTCCAAATATAGATCCATATTTTCTGCATTCGAGGTATAATCTAANGTCATCATGCCTTGGAATGAAGTATCTTCCCTAATGTTGAATTCATTATCAGGAACTGCGCTTAATTTCATGATTCCTGGTAAATTCCTCATAAATGCTGTNGCAGGCCACCAGTAACCATCCACAAAGCGCAATTGCTGAATCATTAATTTATCGATAGAGGTATCAGACTCGGTCATGAATTCATCTGGAACATCTAAATCAATAATGAAAATATCTCCTATTGTAGCCGAGAAATCCATTGATTGTGGAACTTCATCGATTAGGGTTTCAACTCTAGTTTTCTCTATTCTGTCGATAAAAATTCCATGAATTGAATCTAATTTAGAACCTAGGTTATAATCCATCACAATAGTGGTTCGAGGCACCGTTAGATTATCTTGCGTGAAAAATACTGCATTTGCAGAGACATCATTAGGTTTTGAGGTGTCTAACCCATCGATAACTATACTCAAATCCCTACCTTCGATTCCATTGATTATGATACTAATCTGCTCCCTTAGCGGATTCCATTGAGACATTGACATGTCTATCTCATAGGTAGGAATGTTGTCGATCATTCGGAAGTCATAATTTAGACTAATTGAACCTGCAGGTAATTGAGGTAGCCAAATTTTTGTGTGCCATGCTCGTCTAAATTCTAATTCTATTCCCAAACTATCCAATTGAGTTAAATTCAAGTCATTCATTTCAAAACCATAAACAACTCCATCTTCAAGAGCCATAACCAAGTCATCGAATTGAGTGATGTTTGCATCATATAGCGCATTTAGAACATCTTGCNGCTCATTGGCATCGATCTTGAAATCATTTAGAGCAACATCGATTATTGATTTAGTGGATTGAGTTAAAGAAGGAATTCTAGAGAGATTGAAGTTGACAACNGTGGCCTCAAAAATATCNGCTGAAANCCCATGAGCCCATTCAGGCTCTTGTCGNAAGTTATCTCCTTTTCTAACATCGATACTGAGATTGAAACTTTCCCCAGTAAGCAAATTTAGACCCAGGGCGAAATCTTCTTCTTCACCCTCTGTACCAGCTAAATCCTTAATAAAATCATAAATTACATCATTAACTGTTGAACCGAAATCAACTAAATCACCAAGGAAGAAAGATAACGCTTCAACTCCCTCTCCCTCATCGAAACTAGGCAACTCTAATCCAGATGAATCTACCCCACTTGGGAATTCAAGGGTGATATTGGAAGGTAACGGGTCAATCGCAATTCTACCATTCATCCCAAGGAATGANTCGTCNTAGTTGGATTGATCTTCAAGCAGAACATGGAATGGGGAAGACTGNGTTCTTATCAATTCAAGTTGTGAATTNCCCTCAGGACCGGTNGCATTAGGCANTTGTGGNGAGAAACGTTTCAAACTCAAAACGTCCGAAATTTGGAGACTCATNCTNGCTTCTGAATTATCTTCATCGACCCANAATCTGAAGTGGTCGCCATCCATAGTGACGGGATTAGTTGCATTTGATAATTGAATTTGAATAGAGTCCATAGATTCACTAGCCGAGTATCCTAATGTATCCCCTAATACTAAACCAAAGTTAGAAGGAAGTCCGTTTAGTTTGATTGCGTTTTGCTGACTAGGACTTTTTCCTCCGTAAGTTATNGAAGAAATNGTAGAACTCGCTTGATATGTTAGATCGTCGGATGTCTGAATGATTTGCAGGCTGGAAGGTCTATTTGAAAATAAAGCAGATTGGGTAATTGCAGATTCTAAATCAAGTCCTTCGTGTTTGATATGGCCCATTAATAATGGACCGCCATTATCTCCTTTAACTACTAAATCTCTGACATTCGTCTCAGCGTCATAAGTATGGGTAACATCGGAAATCCCTGCTATTCTCAAACTCATTGCGACTGGAACGAGCGGGTCAACAGGTCCTTCTTTTCCAAGNANTTGGTCAATTGAACTATCCTGTGATATCAACAAGTGGTCNGTGTCTGGAATCCACGGATGGTCATTACTTGAGAACGCGAAGGTAATTCTACCAATAGATTCACTAGTCCTTGGACTACCNCCAATATTTCCTTTTACTTGGTTAAAACAATGTAATTCTAAAGTTCCTCCTGAAGACCCAGCAGTACTAATTATTGAATCAGGGAGAGAATTGACGATTTCTCCAATATCCAATACAACTTCTACAACCGAAAGTAGAGCATTATCTAATATTTGAGCAACCGTATTGAGATTTGGATTATCATAATTTACCCTATCTACACCTGTTGGTGAAACGAGGAAACTTCCCTCAATAATTATGACCTCAGGAACTTGTTCGATTTCTATTTGTAGTGAGGATGCATCAGTATCAATTCCGCCGCGTTTNAAGGTTGATTTATACTGTAAACGGTCTATCTTTTCTGTACCAGCAATTGCTATTAGAGTATTAGGCGCTTCAACAGGATTAATCGGTAAGGTAGGGTCATCAACATTGCCCGTATTGTCTCCTGAGAAATTTTTAATTCCAATTATCCATGAAAGTCTAGAAGGTATGTCTCCAGGTAAATTAGCAGAACCTGGTGCCTCTCCAAGCATAGTGAAATAGGAAGCAATTTCCTCGGGCGGCATCGTATCAGAAGGTAAACCATGAATCCAAACTCTAGCGTCGGTAGTGTTTCCAAAACTAGAAGTTCCTTCAGAAACATTTGACCTATCTTCATAATAATGAAGGTAAACATCACTACCTAAATCTGAGAAAATTTCCACCGTATCAAAGGTATTTTCACCTAGGTTATCATTTCTTATGGTAATGTCAACCTCAGATGGTAGAGTGGTTTCCCCTACTTCAGGATGGAATCCTGCATCCAAATAACTCATCTCTAAAACAGGAGCGGCAGAATCTCCTCCATCACCATCAAATCTGATGAAGCCAACCCCCACTCCAAATCCACATTTATGCTCATGACTTTCTGCTATATTGTCTTCAAATGGATCGAAGTATCCTGGGTCTTGACAGTCTGTTTGGAGTGTTGAACCTGGTTCATTTGGGTTGGAAATTTGAACAGAAAATGGTGCTGATATTGATGTTAATGCGAGATCGGTGGAGTTCAATGAATTAATCAAAGTTGAAAGGATTAAATTGCCAATATTCTGGGCAGAGACATCGAATTCTATTCTTTCAATCCCTATTCCCAAAGTGAATCTGTAAGGAGGTTGGGTAAATCTGGTGTCTACTACCATACCATATGCTTCTGATTCTCCTAAAGTTATATCAAATGCTAAGCCTTTCATTAGACTTACTTCTAAATGTTCCAAAGAACTCCATAGTGGATCTTCTAGATTTATCGCCTCAACTTTCCATTGGAATGTCGGCTTAATCCAAAGTTTATTGATAATTAGTCCCAACGGTCCACTGGTTTCAACCCCAAAACCTTCACCTGGATTGAATATATCTTCGATAGTCAAAGCGACAATAAGGTCATCAGAGCCATCTCCGTCGATATCGATATAATTATCGAAAAGAGCAAATTCACCATCGACAATTAAATCTCCAGTGAAGGTACCTCTCTCCCATGCTTCAAATGAGGGCCCATTATTCCTAGATGTGAAATTTACATATACAGCATAAGTATTAATTCCGATTGCTAAAATATTCCCTTGTCCTAAATCACTGGTTGAAAATAAAGTTTGAAATAGATTATCAGGAAATCCTTCCGGTTGTGTAGACTTATCCATCAAAAATTCATATGGTCGAGGATGGTCTACTTCATAGGGGCTAGAATCACGCATTGAAACATTATCTAGGAATTTATTGGCAACTGTTAGTGGATCATTTTCTCCAATCGGTCTTGCTGCAGCATCTACTGCNCCTAGTGCACTTTCAGCCATCGAATTAGCGATTTCTGCTTCGCCATTTTCTTCCCTCATGCTCAAGGTTTCCATCAATGCATCGAGTACATCAAAGTCATCGCGTGAAATCGAACTATCCGCAGTTACGGGTTGAGCGACAGATATGAACATCAATAATACGAGAAAAACAGCACTTTTACGATTATCATGCAATTGAGGCAGACCGGCGCGTATTAGACGCGGTTCACACTCATCCATAATACTAGGTTGCATTACACCTATGTCAAACCATCCCCTCTTTGACTGTNAAATCAGTCAAAATTGATGTCAAGTTTTCATGCAAATTCTATACCGAAATCAGTATTACAAGCCGGGCATTCAACAACTGCTTGGTCGACTCCTTGTGGAACCTTAATCATAAATTGATGATTACACTCGGGACAAGAAATATTTCTTGAGGCATCAATCACTTTCTTGGGCTCTTGAATTGTTTCTTGTGGAGGTGCAGAAATTTTAGTTTTGATATGTTGAGGTAATTCTATACCTCCGCTATTCACCTTAGTTTCAACTACCTTTTCGGGTTGCTGTATATTTCTAGATTCAATAATAGTTTCAGTCTCATCCTCGGCGAACATGGCCAATGCATCTGCTGCTGCCGCTTGACTGCCCTGACTAACTTGTCTAACCACGGGTTGGAACGTGTNATTTTGAGGTGCAAATCCGGCATTTGGGTCTTGTTGTTTTGAACCATAAATCGAGTCATATTGTGCTTGCTTTTCTCTTTCTGCTTTTTCTTCTGAAGATTCCACTGGTTGATTGACATCTAAACCAGCAATAACCGAAGCGGATGCAAAAATTGGAACTTTCATTTTTTGACTTACCATCCTGATATGNGCTTTTGCTTCGGATTCTGAAAGACCTCGGCCAGTCAGTAATTCTAATGCAATCTTACCTTGCCATCTGCGATAACCAATCATTGAAACAGCCATAGTTATCACACCAATAAATAAAGTCACAACTAAAATTCCAAAAATGCTAGTNGGCTCAGATTCTACAGCAACATTAACCGAAAATGGATGTGAGTCTGTGTTTCCTGATTGGTCAAAGACTGTTAGAACAACATCTACTCTCCCGGTTTGTTCAAAGATAATTTCAACCTCAGAACCTACGTAATTAGGGTCGTCCTTAGTATTCCCATTGTTATCAGAATCAACATTTGGATCTATGTCCCAATGATATCTCAACTGATAATTTTGGTCATATGAGTCGCTCGCTGAAGCGCTAAATTTTAGAGGAGNTCCCTCAACTCCTGAATCCGCTAATAATTCTAATTTNGATTGGTCTAAAACTGGTATAGAAGTATCATCTACTGCGATATTTTTACTAACAGAATTACTATTTCCAGCTGGGTCAGCAACTGTCAAAACCAAAACATGACTTCCAATATTAGACCATGCAAGTGCTATAGTAGAATTTTCATCGTAAAATTCTCCATCCAGTGTCCAAGTACATAATACAACTTCATCGTCATCGGTGCTATCGCTACAACTAAACGGAATTTCTTCATTCAAATTTGTCTTCCAACCACCACTGATTACCTGTCCAGAACTAGAAATGATTGCTGTAGGAGGAGCAGTGTCTTGTACTGTTATTGTCCTATCAGTCTTGGCTATTTGTGAGTCTTTAGAAATCGCTGTTAGAGTAACTACTTTTTGTCCAGGCGAGTCCCAAATCCCTACTGCTTGCCATCCTTCTTGCTCAGCATCGTTATCAAAAACTCCGTCTCCATCCAAATCTACACTATCATCAAAATCCCAACTCAATGTTTCAATTTGGCCTAGTAAATTTGGAGTAGACATAGAATCAAAATCTAAACCTACACCTATCGAAGTGATTCCTAAATTGGTAGTTGAAATTTGAGGGTCAATCGGCGGTGCTAATTGGACTCTAACTGTAATTCTAACATCCTGTGAACCATCACCACCCCCAACTGGGTTATCGGTGTTATCAACTATCAATACTAATTCTTCGCCTTCTAGTTCGTTTGGAACAACCCAAGTAGTAGAATCTGAATTAGAAATAGATTGCATTTCAGTTGTGGTTATGTATAACTGACCGACACCTCCTGAAACATATAAGTCATGCATTTGCTTTGTTTGTAGATATACGTCTGCAACTCCTTCTAATGCCCATGCTGTAAGAACAATGGTAGTCCCAGAATCTAATTTCAAATCATCTCCGGAGAGTAATGTTTGGTATGATTGAGTAGGAACTGAAAGAACATCATGGAATGGAGTCCAGTATGAATCTTGTAACTTGGTAAAGTCAAGTGAGATTTGACTAGTTGCCCCTCCTTGGTCTCCGAATCCTTGGTCGCCATCATGGTCTAAATTATCTAAAACTATGTACCATGTTTTAGGATTGATTGATGCAGGCACTTTCCAATGGAAGGTGTATCCTCCCGATGCGTTTTCAATAGAGGATTTACTGTCAAATTGGGAACGATAAGATTGCCCTAGGTCATAGGATTGAATTGTACTCTGGTCGAAAAATAAAACATCGATAGCATCATTGATGATATTGATTTCTACATCATAGACTTCTCCAGGTTGAAGTGTCCCCAAGTTCATCTTCCAGCATAAGCCAGCATCTAGGGATAACGAGTTCGAAATATCAGCCAAATTACTTTCTGAGCATGAAGGTGGTGCACGACCTTCGGTCTGTGCCATGGCGATAGGTGAAAGAATCATGCACAGCAGTAATGCGGCTATTAACTGACAACGCATATATCGCTGTTCTGACTCTCACACTTCAAATATGCGCTTGTTTGAATCAATTTTTCCAACCTTGCTCGCTCCAAACTAAATGTGAAATTTGGCCACTATCTGAAACCAATATTCGGTCTCCATCGCCTGCCGCACTCAATGTGATATCGGTGTCGCCCAATTGACTTTGGGCTTCGGCCATCATCTCATCTGTGTCCTTAATTCGTGCCCCAAAATGGGTCAAAACTAAATGTTTAGTTCCACATGATTTTGCTGTTCTTGCAGCGCCGCTTGCTGTACTATGCAAATAATTAGAGGCATGCTCAGACCAAGCATCAAGAAATGTGGCTTCATGAATGAGAATATCGCATGAATCTAGATTAGAAATTCCTTGGGACATCTCTGCGGTATCTCCAGAAAGTACTGCGCTTATCGCACCAAAATCAGGCCCTCTAAATTCGCCAGCAGCAAGTATTTGTCCATTTTCTAATATCTGATCTTCTCCTTTGGCAAGTCCTGCTTTTTGATTTTCACTGAGTTTTAATTCTGCAGCCTTAAGACGATTGAATTTTCCTTTCTTGCCTTTNGCTGAGAANTGCCAACCACAAGAAGGAACCGTATGCTCGGTTTCCAGTGCAGCAAGATGATTCTTTTTCCATCCGAAGGGTTGAGGCATTGAAGGTAATTCTACAACTTTTTGTTCATCAGGAATTATTTCTACCCAACGATCTGCCTTTACGTCGCCCAAAACCCACCTTACAGGATATCCTAATTTCTCACTTGTTCCTCCTAATTGATGCCAGGATTGCCATTGAATTATTAAATCTGAATGGGATATGTCTTCAGGAAGTTTAGAATTGGATAACAACGAATCAAGAACTACGCTGGAGGTCGGGCCAAGTATCAGTAATGGCCTATCGCGGTTATCTAAAGACATGGTTTGTAGCCAAGGAAGTACGCCCCAAGTATGGTCCAAATGTCCATGTGTNAAACACAAAACATCGACTTTACCAACTTTGATTTGTGATTCTCCAAACTGCTTCATTCGCTTTCTTTGTACAGCGAAGCGAGATTGAAAACCCTCACCTGCATCAACAATAGCGACCCCTTCATCACAAACAACTACACTGCCGCTTACCTGTCTTAAACCGGTTGGGCGAGCCGAAGAAGTACCTAGAATATGAATGTCAAATCCCATAATATCACCTCAGGAATTCATTGGAATTGGTGTTGGTGGAAACCATCTAAGCATGACCACATCATTGANTCCTCTTACCCAGCGCCAAGGNACTGCAACATTGATNCCACCTTCGACTAGTTCATGGTCGGTTTCTCTAACGAAAAGATGAGTGCAACGGATTCCAGATGTATCTACAACNGCATCATAGACTACACCTAATTTCTTACCTGAGGGAAGATAAACAACAAGACCAGATAAGCGAGAAATCATGTCTTCGCCTTGCATCATGGTAAGCCCTCGATTAATGCGTAGGGCCGACACAACATAAAGAAAACCTAGAAATAATTCTAAAATATCGTTTTTCAAATATCGTTCGAAGGCATCTCATTTATTTAGTATTTAATTGTGAGCAACACGATGGCCAAGGAGAAACGATACATAGCAAGTGACAATCTCAAACAAATGTATGAAAATGCTCTTTCTAAAGCAGATGGAGTGAATTTATACATTCCGAAATATTGTGCTTCTTTGACGAAAATTATTGAAAATGATATGAAAAAAAATCGTGTTTCAGTGAAAAAAATATTTACAGACATTACAACAAAATTAATCAATCCAGAATTTTGGAATGATAAAACAAATTTTCCAATTGTTAACCAGCATGGCGGATATGTTGGAAAAATAGTTGATGAATATGGGAATACAGTTAAGATAATTAAAAGATCTGCAAATAAATCTGATAGAATCTATTTCTGTAGATACTTCGCTCCAAATAACGTCACGTATGTGAAATTGCTTGGATACCAACTCAAAGGCCAAAGAGATTTAGGTTGGAAAGAAGAAGTTCGAAATATAATTAACAGAACTGGAGGTGTTATTTTTGATGATATTAAGCCATTTGTTCCAGACTCTGTTGGCGGCGAATTAGATATTGTCAAAAGAGATAGTCATTTGTTAAAAATGCATAGTGGATTTATTTGTATCAAAGATAATTTAGAACTGACTGAAAATTATATTGAAGATTTGCTAAATGAAGCTAATATATGTATTACAGATGACCAATTTGAACAAATTGCAAAGAAGACTCCGCTTCTAATTGACGGCCATGCTGGAACTGGCAAATCAATTATTATCGCATTAAGAATTGCGGCTCATTTCAAAATATGGGATTCTGAAGATAGAAAAGACGAGAATATCCCAAATTTACTAGTTGTGGCATATAATAAAAGAGTTCTAGATATGATTGAAAAATATGTCAATTATTGGATTAGTAAAATGATTCCAGAATTTTATGAGAAATACTTAGATAGAATTCACTACTTACCCACCCTGAACCTTTACCATCAAATGTTAAAGAAAGAAGATTATTCAAATATCCCCATTCCTACTTCGGTTGAGGCAAATGCTACTTTCGTAAATTTCTATAAATTCAAAAGTGAATTTTTCAATAACTTAGAACTTAATGAATACATTTCAGCCGAGCAAGCCTGGCATTTTATAAGAGGTGTTTTGAAAGGAAGGGAGTTAGGTTGGCATGGTAGCGAAAAAATTACTTTAGACGATTTTTCATCCATCACAGGAAAGGATGGAAAAATTAGTAGAAAGGTAACAGAAAAAATGTCTTCAGAAATGATTGAAAATCTACTTAATATTCATTATAAGTATGAACAGTGGAGAAAGGAAAATAAATACTTAGATGATATTGATTTGGTCAGAAGAGCAATGGAAGCGATTGAATTTGGAAATTCCAAAAGTGGCGATTTAATCAGTAAATATCATACTACATTAATCGATGAAGGTCAAGACTTAACAATTGTTGAATTCAAATTACTGACTTATCTTCTTAAAGAATACCCTGGGAAAATAAATATTGTAGTTGGTGGAGATCCATTACAAACAATAAATCCAACAGGTTTCTCTTGGGAGAATCTTGAAACATTCATAACTCGAAAGGTGATTGAAGACAGTGGTAATGATAAATTTGACATTCGCCCTTCTCGAATGCTTGTTAGTCACAGAATGCCAAAATCACTAGTTGACTTTGCTAATGTTATCATTAATGCAAGAGGGTATGTTAGCGATGAGGATGTTGATTTAATGAAGGCATTAGATGAACATTCTACTGAAGGATTTATTGCTCGTGTTTCTTATGACGTCAATGATGAGGAACAGAGAGAAAAGATGAGTAATTTTATTCAAGAGTCTTTAGGAAGTGATATTGGCACTATTATCTGGTCTAGGGATTCTAAAGAATTACAAGAATTGAAATCAAGAGATAAAACATTAGATAACCTCACCGCCATTTCATCGGACGGAGGTATAAGTGAGGATATACATTCTATTGAGTCTGTTAAAGGGCTAGAATTCGAAACTGTCATCCTCTACAGATTTGGTGACTTGGCAGATAGCTTTAACAAACTGGTCAATGAATCTTTATCACTTGAAAAGAAGGCTACAAGTGAGAATTTATATGAATTATTATATTTCTTGAATAGACTATTTATTGCCGCAACCAGATCTAAAAAGAACATAATTATAATTGACAGTAATGAATCTATCGAAGAAAATTGGAATTCTAAACTATGGGGTGCTGGCAACCAAACTATTCTTGGATTAGATGATTTCTTCGAGCAGATTGAAACTAAACCAACATTAACAAAAGCAAATCAATATTTTGAGATCGGTAAAGAAAGAAGAGATCTAGAACTTTTGCACAAAGCCTTCGCCAGTGCAAAACGTTGTGAAAATACTGATGAAAGAAGAACTTTATTGATTAATATTGAAATAACCATCCTACAAATAGAAACCAACTCAAATATAATATCTGATAAAGACAAGATTGCGAAGAGAAGGCGTTTAGTCGAACTGTATGAACAAATCGGAGATCACGAAAAGGCAATTTATGAAAGAGTTATTCTTAATGACTGGCTTACAATTTATGAAAAGTATAAAAATAAAAGGCAGTATAAATTAATTTGGCATTTTGCTGCGTCGATTATTACAAATGATCCTAATTATCTAAATAAAATAATAGATACTTACGCTAGTCAAAAGAACGATATTAACAACCTCGATGTTAAGAGGTTAATTGCTAGAAAATACAAGGAAATACTTAGAAAAAATCTCTCAAATATCGAAAATAAATACTTAAAAATTATCGAAAAAGAGTTTGATGGTGACGATTGGATTGAACTATTAGAGCCTGATTGGGATGACAGTGACACTGCTGTAATTAAAAATTCAAAAAAATCTGACAATTTTATGAAACAAATGGAAAGTAAATTTGGTAAAGATCATAATAGTTGGCCGAATAGAATATATGCAAAAATTCTTAGGATTCAGTTGAAAAATCCAAACTGTATTGATCCTTCAAGAATTGTAGATGAATTAGCAGCCAAGGGTGACCCTGATGCTGTGAAAAACGCAATAAGTAATATTTTTACCAATAATGAAGGCATAAATGTTGACAGTCGGATTTGGCTTGATATTTTGAAATTTATTGAAAGTTCAACATACCTATTGAAAGAAAAGCACCCCGCTAGGGAAATAATGATCCAGCGTCTACGAGATGTTTGTTCGATTCTAGACATTCGTAAAGGTTTTACAGGCTTGAATTTGAAAGAATTTTTAGAAGCATTAAATAGCGTCAAAAGAATTCAAACCAACCCAG
>PBXE01000004.1 GCA_002727485.1 Methanobacteriota archaeon
GTATTCGAGCCTGCCTTCGACAAGGAGGGTTAAGTCGTAACAAGGTATCTGTAGGGGAACCTGCAGATGGATCACCTCCTAAGAAACCGGAGGCTGGAGTCCTTTTGGGCTCCAGTCTCCACTCTTTTTTACATCCTAAAGTTTACTTTTTACACTAAGTAGTTATATGGAATTAACCATTCACTATGTGTTCTAACTTTTCAGCCAGTGTTTTTCTAAATGTCAAGATACTTAGCCTGGGTGCTTCAGTATTAACAGTGATAGTTGCCCCTCTGTTAAAATGAACTTCGTCCCAGCCATCAGGTACAACATAGCCTCTATGCATATCAGAAGTTAGAATCGTTGATTCCGAAGTCCAATCTATCCACGACCATGGGTCTCCAATTCTTTGGCTATGTGGAATATCTCTAGCCACAAACAAGTAATGATCACTCCAATCTCCCTCTTTAATCCGCTTTCTCAACCTTTCAATTGTTTCTAAGTCAACTGTATGGTTTAACCAAGCACCCTGTCCAAGCCATGTAGAGAACAACAGCCCACTACTCTGCTGTCTGCATTTATTTTCCCCTCTCCTGAGATGATATTTACTAGGTGCATATTGATGAGTATTTGCAATAAGTAAGTCATTCATTGCCGGGTCAGTAGTGAATCTATTTCCAGATGTGGTATCTATTACTGCTTGTAAACGAGGAACATCATTGATTATCGCATTACCACTAAGAGCAACATGAATATCATCTTCAAATGTATCGATGTCACAATCCATGTAGAATCCATAGCTACCTTCAGGATCATTACTTCTAGGGTGTGAATTTACCCCCATTACAGGCGTGTTAGCGTCAATATTGTGAGAAATACTAGTTAGAGTACCGTCTCCTCCAAGAACTATAACCAAATCTCTACCAATAAAATCTGCTCTTCTAACTTGTTCCCTTGCCCTAATATCTATTCTAATTTCTTTTTTTTCTTGCACAGAGTGTAGTATGTGCTTGATTGTTTCAAGGCTTTTATCATGAATTGATTCAAAGTTCTTTTTGAAAACAACCAAGATATCAGTCATAGGGCCGCCTCATTTAACGCAAGCGCTCTTCCTTCTTGAAAACCTCCATTTAATTTTAAACAAAAATACGAGTCTTGAAGTGCTATGTCTTAGTGGATTAGCCATGGAATCAGACCCCTGGGGTGGAGTTAAGCCAGAACATAAATCTCTAGAATCATCTATTGAAGGAACGGTTGCATCTCCGCAGGGAGCATTTGATGGTCAAATAATAATGCTTCAACCGCCTTCTAGTGCTTCAAAGATAATAGGTATTTGTTGTATCATCTTCGGTGCTTTCAATATTATTTCACTTCTTGGTCTATTATTCATACCTCAAGTAGATCCTATAACTAACGAAGAGATTTCAGTTTCAACCTCTTCATTCATCATTTCTATTTTATCTGCATTAATCGGTATTGTAACACTTTGTGTAGGTGGATATATGATGGTTAATTTCCAAAGAAAGGGAATTTTCATTGTTTTAGCGGGAATTGCCCTTGGGTTCTTACTTTCGACGATTTCTGTAATGATGGGTGATTTCGACGGTTGGGGTGAATCAGTTGGTATGTCTGATACTGCAGCAAATGGCATTCTTATTGGAGTTCAAGCCTTGTGTAATGTTCTATGTGGAGTAATAGTTGCAATTCCATTAATGATTGCAAATAATGGATTAGATAATTCAAAAATATTCTAAGCCAACCTTTATTGAATAAACGACATAGCACTATTCATGATTAATGAGTTAAATCTCCATGGTGGAAGTTTTAAGGCTGTATTTCCATACACATTTTGGGGATGGTTCGCTTGGGTAATCAGTGCGCTAATTACAATNGCNGGGTTAGTTATTGGATTATCCGGTGGTGAAGAGAATAGACCNGCAATACTGATGAGTGCAATTGGATTTTTTTGTTTGGCACTTTCTACACCAGGGTCTCATCAAGGTGATTTACACAAAGTAAGAATGCAATCAATCGATCCTGAAGAGTTGGAGGAAAAAGCAAAAGCAAGCGGCCTAACTATCGATAACTGGTGGCTTCAACAATCGACTTATGTACCAACAAATGACCCTAATGATTGGATTTTACCTGCCCCGGGGCCAGCATCTTGGAATGAACAAGATAGGTATGGCCCCCATGAAGATGGAACTGCCTTACCAGAACACCCTACTAGAGTTGGAACTCCTGTGCCTGCTTCCTTTAGNTTATTTGGAGTATTTAGTTCACTGTCGGTAATTTTTGTTATCGCAGGTACTTGGATGATACTCTCGAGTATTGAAGATGACGGAGGTTCAGATGNGTCTCCATTCATTGTAGGTGGTGTTATATTATTAGGAATAATTCTAACTATTGTAGGTTATTTTAGGTCAAAGATGNTTACTCAAATGATAGATACACCTACATCTTTGGTACGTTCTGTTTCTGCNGGAGTTAATGAATTGGTTGGGCAAGTTAGACCGTCTCCAGAGGGAGTCCTCAATGTAGTTGTTGATGGTAATACAAATATGGTGATGCCAAATATGACTGCATTTTATTGGTCATATGAACAGTACCAGTGCAGAACAGTTCGAAGCGGAGAAGAAACAAGAGAAGAGTGTAATTGGGTCACCATACGTTCTGATTCAGGTGGTTGCCCATTCATACTTCATGACGGCACAGGTGGAATTAAAGTTCATCCAAGTAGTTTCAAAAGAAACGATTGGGGTCAATACTTAAAGCGCTGGGATGGTGCTTATGCNCAAACACTTGGAAAGCAAATATTGTCTCAAGCAATTGCAGGGATGCTCGGTGGTGCCAAGGTAAAAAANCACAGATGGACTTTGTATGGATTGAAACTTGGTAACCCAGTATATCTAGTGGGTAATGTAAAACCAAGAAATAAACAAGAATTAGCAAATGAAGGCTTGGANGGAACTTTACAAAATAGTATCGTTGAAGTATTTGGTGATGAAGACTCTCCGGGCACTAAAGTGACCATTCAGAGAGGAACTGAGTTGTCAAACCTAGGAAAGTCAAGATCCGGACTTGAGTTAGTAATGGTTCCTTTATTATTGATTATTGGTGGAATCTCAATGCTCGGTTTTGCATGAAGTTCAATACCCTGTTTATTTTGGGCCAATCATGGAAGATGTAGTTATTGTTGCCGGTGCCCGTACCCCATTTTGTGAATGGCAAGGTGGAAAGAGAGGAGATGGTAATCCTGGAGGATTGCTAAAAGACGTTAGTGCCTTGAAATTAGGTGAAATCGCAATCAAAGGTGCCCTGGATAAATCAAATACCAAACCCGAGGATGTAGACCATGTAGTTATGGGGTACGCACTTCAAACCTGCGATCAAGCAATTTTCGGCGCAAGACATGCCGGTTTGGGTGCTGGAATCCCCCAGGAAGTTCCTATGTTGACTTTATCAAGAATTTGTGGAAGTGGAGTACAATCGATAGTTACTGCTGCACAAATGATTATGCTAGAAGAAGCACAAGTAGTAGTTGCTGGTGGGATGGAAAATCTGTCACAAGCTCCTCACGTACTTAGAGGGATGCGCGATACATACAAGTTAGCAAGACCGCCTAAAGAAGGAACAGTTCTTGAGAAAGATATGGAAGACTACCTTTTTACCAATCTATTAGACGGTTTTTGTGGTTCATTCATGGCTCAAACTTCTGATGAAATTTGTAAGAGAAAAGGAGTTACCCGAGAGGAAACTGATGAATTTGCGGCACTTTCTCATACCAGAACTAGTAACTCGGTAAAAAATGGAATTTGGAAATCAGAAATTGTGGATGTAAATGGCATCGGTTTTGAAGATGAAGACCATGTTGTTCCAGGTTGTACAAAAGAGTCATTAGCAGAATTAAGAACTGCTTTTGGCCCTGATAGCCTTGTGACTGCTGGAAATGCATCGGGAGTTGTAGATGGTGCAGCAGCAGTTGTCGTAAAATCTGCTATTAGGGCAGAAAAAGATGGCGATGAACCTCTTGCCAAGATAATCTCTTGGGGAATTGTTGGATTAGAACCTGCAATAATGGCATATGGTCCGGTACCTTCTTCTAAATTAGCATTAGAAAAAGCAGGTCTAACAATTGAAGACATTGATCGGTGGGAAATTAATGAAGCCTTTGCCGGTCAAGCCGTAGCTTGTATCAAAGATCTTGGTTTGGATGTAGGAAAAGTGAATGTAAATGGTGGTGCTGTAGGTCTTGGACACCCTTTGGCAGCAACAGGTACTCGTTTAGTACTAACATTGGCTCATGAATTGAAGCGTTCAGGAGGTAAGTACGGAGTTGCCACGGCGTGTATCGGCGGCGGACAAGGAATTGCCATGGTCATTGAAGCAATCTAATTATTGGCTGGGCTTGGCAGATTTGTCGGGCAAGAATTGTAACCGATTATTCTATAGAAGGGGCAATATCCAAATGCTGAAGTTAAAACTCCCCAAGCCCCAAAGAATAGAAAAATTACTTCCCAACTAGAACTAGCAAGATAATCAAATGTTACAAGTCCGAGGCCAGAAATCAATCTGATGACTCTATCATTCAATCCTAAGTTCATAAGTTTCAAGATTAACTTTTATCCCTGATATATATATCATGGTATTTTTCCATATGATGCAAATTAAATTATTAAATCGAATAAATATCGAATCCAGATAATTACTAGTATTGCTATGAATGCTTGTCTAATACGATTTTCTGGTATATTCTTTATTCCATAAGATGCGCCAAGTTTCGCTCCCAATAATGTTAAGATAACCAGTATAATAATGAAAATTAATTGTTCCTTGAGTAATTCTAATTGATTATTTGATAGAATTGCGATGTGGGAAAATACTGCAATCGGTACCACAATCATCATTATATTTAGGCTGGACCCTATTGCAATCCTCGTTTTTAATTTTCCAAAAATCTGTAGGCAAGGAACATAAATTGCACCTGCGCCTATGGCTAGAATACTTGAAAGCATTCCACCGGCTCCTGAGCCAATTGCAATTCCAGTAATATTTTCATTTTGTTTTGATATATCTTTTTGTCCGATTTTATTTTTTGAAAATAAGTATTTAGATAAAGCAATACTTATCAAAATTAAACTCAGTGATTTGAAAATAAAATCAAGTTCACTACCTAATAATTGAATAATTATGACTCCTAATATAGCACCGGGAACTGCACCCCATAATGCGATTCCAATAATATCATCATCTACTAAATTCTCTTTTCTGTGAGTTAGTCCACTCCCCCAACTTACCACGCCAGTGAGTATTAATGATACAGCAATCAATTTGCCATCGATAGGCCAGTCAGCACCATAGTGTATTAGTGGAACAAATAACATCCCACCACCTAGGCCTAAAGGAGCGAAGACAAATCCGATTATTGCAACTCCAATAATCACCAATATCGTCTCAATCATCAAAACACCCCTTGAATATGTACATCTAATTCCTTAGATATTCACCTGTAGTTGGGTTGAGCATTTGTTTTTATCTATTGGCAACTATATAAGCACTAATAACTTGGAATGTTTCATGGAAGTACTATTAATTGTCGGTTTGATTGTAGGTGTAATATTTTTATTCTTCATTTTCTGGTTTTTCTCGACATGGAATCGTTTAGTTGCATTGGAAGAAAACGCAATTCAAGCATGGTCGAATATCGATGTGTTACTAAGGCAAAGATATGACATGTTACCCAACTTAGAAAGAGCAGTTGGAAAGTATGCATCACATGAAAAAGAATTGTTCATGGAATTTGCTAAGGCACGCCAAATGGCAGCAGGAGCCTTACAGAGCAAAGACGTTAAGGGAGTTTCTGCGGCTGAATCAATGATGGCTGGGATGATGCCAAGAATTACAGCTGTTGCAGAAGCATATCCAGAATTAAAGGCTGACTCCAGTTTCTTGAATATTCAAAAAGAATTGGTATCAATTGAAAATCAAGTTGCAGATAGAAGAGAGTTGTATAATTCTGCATCTACTAACTTCAATAAAGCAATTCAAATGATTCCAACAACATTTGTTGCATCGATAAAGGGATGTCAAAGAAGAGATCTCTTTGAGGTACAAGGAGTAGCAAGAGAAGCACCGGTTCTTTTCGCTTAATCACAAATATATTTCAAGTGTTCAATATGTTCTTGATTTTTGGCTCAAGCGGTCTTGGTCTAAGACTTGCCAAGTGGTGCTCTAAAAGGCATAGATGTACCCTAATTGGATTAGCAGAGTCATTACCGATTGGAGAACCATTAGATGACTGTGAAATTATTGCTCTTCCATCACCAGTAGAACTTAAATCAATTCCACAGATAAATCATTTTCCAACTGCGATTTTGTATTTAGACAATAATGCATTGAGTGATGAAAATCCTCTAGAAGAAATTAAGATGCGGTGGCCGAATGTCCCTATTTTGACAACAATTCCTCTTGAAGGGGATGGAATTGATTTAGTGAGTATTGATGATATTTCTTTTTCTGCTATGCAAGATAGGATTCGTTCTTGGGAACGCAGAGCAAGTGCTTCAGTAGTAGAAAATTATCTCAATTCAATCCCTAAGGGAGGTAAAGTTTCGATTTTTTGTCATGATAATCCAGATCCTGATGCTCTTGCCGCGGGCTTAGCAATGCTCGAAATGGTTGAGAAGATGGGACTTGAAGGAAGCATTCTTCATGGTGGTTTAATTGAACACCAGCAAAATAGAGCAATGGTGCAATTACTTGAAATTCCAACTAGAAGATTAATTCTCGATTGGGAGGTTTCAGATATCATCAAAGAGTCTCAAGTGGTTATAGCTGTAGATTTCCATAAACCAGGTGCCAATAATATTCTCCCAGAAGAATGTGTTCCAAATATTATAATTGATCATCATACAGTTGAAGATACTGTTGCAGCAGATGTGGTTTTGGTAAGATCTGAATTCTCTTCAACATCTTCACTGGTCACTAGTTTACTAATGAGTTTAAATCATCAAATTGATACCAAAACAGCAACTGCACTAGCGTTTGGAATTAAGACAGACACTTTAGGATTTACAAGAGATTTCAATGCTGTTGATTTACGCGCACTCTCCTGGCTAAATGCATTTGTAGACCGAGAAATAATGCGTTCTATAGAAATGCCGCCACGCTCCCAGGAAACTTTAGAATCATTTTCTTATGCTTTGAATAATAGAATAAAACATGGTAAAAACCTTTTAGCACCTCTTATAGAAATGCCGAATAGAGACTCTTTAGCTCAAATTGCAGATTTTCTCCTTCCTACCGAGGGAATTGATACTGTGATTGTTTTTGGAGTTAGAAGGGGTAAGGTTATAATTTCTGCAAGGACTAAGAGGCAAGGATTACACATTGGTAAGATTTTATCCAGTCACTGGAAAAATGGTTTGGCAGGTGGTCATCGAGAGTTAGCAGGTGGACAAATTCCTTTCGAATCAATTCTTTCCGAAGTTCCTAATGATTTAGATGAAGCAACTGAAAAAGCACTTGAAGCTATTATAGAGCAATTTAAAGAAATTTTACCATCACCTATTGAGGAATAATCATGACATCTTCTCCTGTTATAGATATATCACCCAATTTGAGGTTGTTGGGAACTGCACATGTTGCAAAGGCGAGTGTAGAGGCTGTTAAGTATCACATCGAAGATTTTAATCCTGATGTTGTTGCAGTAGAATTATGTCAATCGAGGTTTGAATCCTTAGTTAGTGATCGTAGGTTGGATAAAGAAGGATTGCTAAAAGTTATCAAAGAAGGTAAAGCTCCTCTAGTTCTTATTCAGTCTATGCTTGCTACAGAGCAGCGTAAATTAGGTCTTGATGAAGGAGAACAACCTGGCGCAGAATTACTTGCAGCAGTAGAAGTTGCTAGAGAAAAAGAATTGGAAGTTGAACTGATTGATAGAGACATTCAAATTACTCTTAGGAGAGCATGGAAAAAAATGAAATTAAGAGAAAAGTTTAGAATTTTATACTCATTATTAGGTGATGAGGATGAAGATAATCCTGAACTTGAAGAATTATTATCTAATCAGGATTTACTTTCTTCCATGATGGAAGAGTTAAGAGAATTCTCTCCTGGTGCCGGAGTGGTACTTATTGATGAAAGAGATTCATACCTAGCCGAAAAAATACTTTCAATCGATACAAATAAAAAAGTTCTAGCAGTTGTTGGAGCAGGGCATCTTCAAGGATTAGAAGCCAATTTATTAGAGAGAAAAAGTTTCAATGAAATGAATATTGAAACCTTAGAAGTAGTGCCAAACAGAGGAAAGATTTCAAAAATTATTCCATGGTTAATACCTGCTCTCGTTATGGGTCTAATGGCTTATTTCTTAACAACTGGAGACGGTGTCGACTTAGTCGAATTGTTTACTGTTTGGACTCTAGCAAATGCAATTTTTGCAGCTTTGGGTTGTATTTTAGCCAGAGGACATATTTTAGCAATATTGACAGCAGCACTTGCATCTCCGATAACTTCTCTCAATCCAACATTGGCTGCAGGTTGGTTTGCAGGTTATGTTCAACTAAAAGTAGCTGAACCCACAACTGAAGATCTTCAAAACTTTTTGAAATTAGATAGATTTGGATTATTTTGGTCTAATCGAGCTGGTAAAGTATTACTCGTTACCGCATTGACTAATTTAGGTAGCATGGCTGGAGCATGGGTAGCAGCCGCTGGTTTGATAGGTGGGATTTAATTTTCCAGTTCATTCAACACCTTCATCAAATCAATATTCTGTTCGACGTCATGTACTCTAATAATATCGATTTCATTGTAGAATGCAAATGCCGATGATGCTAATGTACCTGCTAATCTATCTTCAGGGTCTTCTTTCCCGGTAATCTGTCCAATCATACTTTTTCGAGAGATTCCAAGCATTATTGAATACTTAGATTTAGTTAAGATCTCAATCTCTTTCAGTAACTCGATATTATGATGCAATTTTTTCCCAAATCCTATTCCAGGATCTAAAACAATCAATTCTTTAGAGTGGCCTTTAGAAAGAAGAATTTCTGCTTGATTAAATAAGAATTGACTTACTTCACCTATACAATCTCCATAGTTAGGATTTTCTTGCATATTTTCTGGTAATCCTTGCATGTGCATTATACAGACTGCACATCCAGCTTCCACCACCACTTCGACCATATCTGGATTAGTTAATCCAGAGACATCATTCAACATATCTGCTCCAGAATTTATCGCTTTTTTTGCGACAATCGGTCTTCTAGTATCGATGGAAATGAGTCCATCAGGTCTAATCTTTTTTAGTTCTTCAATTACAGGAATTACTCTCCTCAATTCTTCTTCAATATCGACAGGTTCTGCCCCAGGTCTTGTTGATTCCCCCCCTATATCTAGCCATAAAGCACCCGAGTCCCAAATTTCCAAGCCTCTTTTTACAGCATCATCAAGATTGAATCTTCTACTTCCATTATAGAAGGAATCAGGAGTTACATTCAAGATTCCCATCACAATACAAGATGATGATTTTTTACGATTAATACTATTGAAAATATTACCACGGCTTTTTTCAAGAGGTCGAAAGTTCTCGCTCATCAGCCATGCTAAGGCGAGAGATTTGATAAGTTGTGACTGTAAAGGTGTCGTTATGCCGGAGGAAACTCAGCATTCAGCGGTTCCCGAATCAAGTGATTTTGGTTCCAATGAGACAGTATCAGAATCCAGTTTAGAACTTGCTAACAGGTTAATTGGCAGACTAAAACCGGAGGATAATTCTTCAATTTTTGGAATGATTGCCAATAAATCATATTACAGCGGTGGATTGATTACCATAATTCTGGTTTTCTGGTGGCTATTTGTGGACTCTGCGAGTGATGATTTAGAAACAGGTATGTCTACATTTTTCAATCTTGATTTTTCTCAAGTTGCGTTAGCAGTAATCTCGTTAGGTTTACTTTCTTCTTTGTTGAGTGATTTCAGTAGAGAATTAGGCAAGTTATTGCCTTCACTGATTTCAGGTGCTATGCTGATTATGTGCGGACTATATGTTCTAGAGCCACTAGCTATTGGAATGTTTACAGAACAATACGACTTAGTTGAAGGTTTTTGGCGCTGTCTTAGACTCGGAATTCTATGGATAGGTGTTACATTTTGTGCCCATTTACTCGTGGATGCATCATTGTTGGTTTGGCTTAAGAGATTTTGTGACTCGAACGGTATTGAAATCACACCTCCGAATGAGTCAGAAAATAGTTCTAGGCAATCAGATGCATGAAAATAACAAAACTCTTCATCAATGATTGATTATTGGCAAGACTATGTCTGAACAGAGGGTTGACGTTTTACGATTGGGGCATCGTAAAGGGCGAGACCCAAGAATAACCACTCACTTAGCACTTGTAGGTAGGGCATTTGGGGCTCATCGATTTTTACTTTCGGGAGACGAAGATCAAGAAATGTTTGATAATTTGGCATCAGTAGATGAAAGATTTGGTAAGGGTCTAGAATGTCAACATATCAAGAGTCCAGTAGGTTGGCTTAGAAGATTTGTTGAACAAGATGCAGGTGATGGTAAACCTGGTATTGCAATTCATCTAACAATGTATGGTGAGCCATTTAGAGAAGCAATTCCGAAGATGCCAAAAGACAGGCCAATAGTTATTGTTGTAGGGGGTGCCAAAGTTCCTAGTGATGTCTTTAAACTAAGCCAATATAATGTCTCTGTAGGAAATCAGCCTCACTCAGAGGTTGCTGCATTGGGGCTTTTCCTAGACTCTTGGTATTGCGGTGAATCAATAAATCGTGAATTTGAAAATGCGAGATTAATTATTCAACCTTCGGCGAGTGGAAAGGATGTATTAGATTTGGATAAGTAATTTTAGTAATTAATAACTTACTTGGTTAACTAAACATCAATTATTAGATTTTAATTTACTTATCAAATCGCTATTCTTTTCTTCAATCAAACCCAATCATTATGGGGGGCCGTTTTTGACCAACTTTGATGTCGAGGCCCGAGTCACGAGATGGAAGTTTCTCTCCGGGGTCTGAAAATCGATTATCTGAACTTTACCCAAGTTTTCCAGATGCTGCAGATGGTTTGTTCAATGGCGATGATTTATCACCTCAGGCTAGCGGTTTTGGAATATTGTTGACTGCAGATGGAGGCAGATATGAGGGTGAACTTTTTGGAGCCAAGGGAATTGGAGAAGGAGAATTAGTTTTCACCACTGGTATGATGGGATATCAAGAATCTCTTACCGACCCTTCATTTGCTGGACAAGTGTTAACTTTCACTTACCCATTAATTGGAAATTATGGAATTCACTATTCATGTTCTGAATCGGCTTCAGTGTGGCCTCGTGGAGTTGTTGTTAGACATGCTATGGAACAACCGGATCACAGAAACTCTATTGGCACAGTCAATGATTTACTAAGATTACATGGAGTTCCAGGTATTCAGGGAATCGATACTAGGGCAATTACTAGAAGAGTTAGAGAATTAGGAACTGTTCTATGTGTTTTTGGACCACTATCTGAAGAGTCCATATTAGTTGAGAGATTGAAAAAATTAACTTCTCCTGAGTTAGAAGATCTTGTCGATTTGGTATCAATCAATGAACCTGTATTGCTTAACGAAGGTTCTTTAGATGAATTCGGAGTAAAGAAACCTAGGCTTGCAGCCATAGATTGTGGTATAAAATACAACATTTTACGAAGTTTGTGTAAATCATTCGAGGTAATTTGGTGCCCACCAAATATCGATTTTAATTATTTAATAGAATCCTATCAAATCGACGCATTATTCTGTTCTAATGGCCCAGGTGACCCTGCACATCCAGGTAAAGCAACAATGGCAAGAGAAAATCTTGCTTTAGCGGTTAAGGCCAAAATACCCGTAATGGGGATTTGTCTAGGTCACCAATTGATGGGTTTAGCTTCAGGCCTGAGTACATATAAAATGCGTTATGGACATAGAGGGGCAAATCAACCTGTAGTTGATTTGATTTCCGGAAAAGTTCTCATTACAAGTCAAAATCATGGTTTTGCTGTTGCAGATCCTGATGCTGGAATGCTTGCTGCCCACCCTTCAGGTGCAAAATCAGAACAGCAAGAAAACCTGCATGGAGCCGAAGTAAAGGTTAGGTATGTGAATGCGAATGATAGAACCGTTGAAGGATTAGATGTCATAGGTCATCCTTCCTTTACTGTACAATTTCATCCAGAAGCATGCCCAGGGCCACATGATGCTGAAAATTTATTTTTGAGATTCAGGAATATTGTAGACGAATATCTGGGGAGTGTTTAGTTTGCCTCGAAGAGATGATTTGAAGACGATTCTTGTTCTTGGGAGTGGACCGATTAAAATAGGTCAAGCTGCGGAATTTGACTTTTCTGGTAGTCAAGCAGTTCGTGCTTTACGAGAGGATGGCTATGAGGTTATATTAGTAAATTCCAACCCAGCAACAATACAAAATGATCCAGAAATGGCAGACAAGGTATACATAGAACCTCTACTTTCTTCATCGGTAAAACGTATTTTAGAAATTGAAAAACCGTGTGCTTTATTGGCTGGGATGGGTGGGCAAACCGCTCTAAACATTGCTAGTGAATTGGCCCATCAAGGAATTCTGGATGATTTAGGTGTAGAGTTAATTGGTTCAGATTTAGATGCTATCGATAAGGCAGAAGATAGAGATTTATTCAACAAAGTTTGTGAATCAATAAATCTGCCAATTTCAGAAGCAATAGCATGTAATTCTATGGATGAAGTGTTATCAGCCGCAGAATCGATTAATAGTTGGCCATTACTAATCAGGCCTGCATTCACGCTAGGAGGACTTGGTGGCGGAACTGCTTGGGATTTGGGAGAACTTGTTGAAATTGCAACCTTAGGTTTGAGAAATTCAAGAATCAATCAAGTTCTGATTGAAGAATCAATTTTAGGTTGGCAAGAATTGGAATACGAGGTTATGCGTGATGAAGCGGATAACGCAACTATTGTTTGTACTATGGAGAATATTGATCCAATGGGAGTTCATACCGGTGAATCAACAGTAGTTGCTCCATTGCAATCATTTTCAGATAGTGACCACCAAATCCTCAGAGATCAAGCCTTGAAATTAATTAGAGCACTAAATATCAAGGGTGGTTGTAACGTTCAATTTGCATTCAACCAATCAACTGGTGAGATTAGAGTAATTGAAGTGAATCCAAGAGTTTCTCGTTCTTCAGCTTTGGCTAGTAAAGCAACAGGATATCCAATTGCTAGGATGGCTGCAAAGATTGCTGTTGGCTATACTCTTGACGAATTACCAAATCCAATCACTGGTGAAGGAACTACTGCAGCATTTGAACCAACCTTAGACTATTGTGTAGTAAAAATTCCACGTTGGCCTTTTGATAAATTTAGAACTGCGGACAGAAACCTTGGTACATCAATGAAATCAACTGGAGAAGTAATGGCTATAGGAAGAAATTTCGAAGAAGCATTCCTAAAAGCATGGGCATCTTTGGAACAGGGATGTCCACACCCTAGACCATTGACCAGAGCAGATGAATCTGAAGGGGAAGGAATGCTAGAAAGGGCTTATGAAAAGTTACCTGATTCAGTATTAGTCGATTGGTGTAAAGTGGCAACTGACAGAAGGATGGGTGCATTGATAGAAGCCTTTAGACGAGGCTGGAGTGTTGAAAGAGTACATGAAATAACGAGAATTACTAGATGGTTCCTTTATCGCTTCGAAAACATTGCTAAAATGGAAAATGAAATAGTTTCAATGGCTTGCAATCCTTCTGATATAGACTTTGATACAATGCGGAAGTGGAAATCCTTTGGGTTTAGTGATTCTCATATAGCTGATGCGCTAAATGGATTCCCTGCAACTGGGTATAAATCACTCCCTAAAGGGCGTGATGAATCAACAGTTATGAAGAGGAGACATTCATTGAAACTTCATCCAAGATTTAGGATGGTTGATTCATGTGCTGCTGAGTTTGCAGCGAAGACTCCGTATTATTATTCAACATATGAACCAAATGGTACTAGTGAAATCGACTTTATTCCTGATTTAGAAAATCGCGTCAAGGAAAGATTTGTTGCTATTGGCAGTGGCCCAATTAGAATCGGTCAAGGAATAGAGTTTGACTATGGTTGCGTTCATGCTGTAAAGGCAATTAGAGAAGCTGGTAAAGATGCCATATTGATCAATAACAATCCTGAAACGGTTTCTACAGATTTTGATACATCTGATAGATTGTATTTTGAACCATTAACCCTAGAATATGTTACTGAGGTTTTACTTAGGGAAAATGCTCATTCGATTTTACTGCAGTTTGGTGGTCAAACTGCCATTAATTTATCCCAACCATTAGAGCAAAGATTGCCTGATTTGAAGAAATTAGGATTAGAACTAGAGATAGCAGGAACATCTTGTGACGCAATTGATGAAGCGAGTGATAGAGAGAGATTTGAGAATTTTGCTAAGAGGGCTGGTCTAAGAATGCCTAGAGGTACAACAGGCACTAGTTCAGATGATGTAAGAATGGCAGTTGAAGAAATAGGATTCCCAGTTCTTATACGACCTTCATATGTTTTAGGTGGAAGGGGTATGGAGATATTATCGAACCAAGAGCAATTAGATGCTTATCTTAAAGAAGCATATTTGGCCCCCGATAAGCCATTGCTGGTAGATGAATATCTAGGCCATGCTACTGAATTAGATGTTGATGCTGCGTGTGATGGTGAGGAAGTACTAATTGGTGCAATAATGGAGCATCTTGAGGAGGCAGGGATACATTCTGGCGACTCAACTTGCTTTATTCCTACACAAAATGTTCCTGAAGAAATCCTTGAAAAAGTCAGAGAGCAGACAAAAATTATCGGTCTAGGGCTGAAAATAAGAGGATGTTATAATATTCAGTTTGCCATTCAAGGAAATGATCTATATGTTCTAGAAGTTAATCCAAGGTCATCTCGAACTGTACCATTTGTTGCTAAATCATCAGGCCTTCCTTTAGCAAGAATCGCAGCGAATATTACTATCGGAATTCCATTATCTAAACAAGTAATTCCAATAAGAACTTCGGGGCAGATTTGTGTCAAGGCACCAGTATTTCCTTTCATTAAACTTAGGGGCCTAGATCCTGCCCCAGGTCCAGAGATGAAATCTACAGGGGAAGTATTCGGATCAGACGATACAGCCGACCTGGCTTATCTGAAAGCTAGACTTGCAACTGAAGTTCCAGTCGCAACTAGTGGAGGGGCATACCTGACAGTTAGAGATCAAGATAAGAAAAACCTATTACATTCTGCGAATAAACTGAAAGAATTAGGATTTATTCTTTATGCAACGCCCGGCACTGCAGATTATCTTAGGGAGCAGAATATTCCTGTCGAAGTAGTCTATAGAATAAGAGAATCAAAGCATCCTGATGCTTTAGATTTGATGAGGCAGGGTAAGATTTCGTTTATTGTTAATGTCCCAACAGTATCAGGTGGAGCAGTCAGAGATGGAAATATGATGAGGAGGCTAGCAGTAGAACTTAACATTCCATTCGTAACCACAATTAGAGGTGCTAATATGGAAGTTGCAGCAATTGCTGCGCAACAAAAAGGAAAATTAGAGCCTAGAAGATTGAAAGTGAACTATTAATCAACAAGCATCGAATGCTTCGATGATGTATTTAGTTAGTGGACTTGTCCATGCTAACTCACTAATTCCATCTTCTCCATCAGTCCCATAAATTCTAACAACATCTCTAACTCTAACATTGCCTTCAGAAGATCTTGCAAGTATAGTAGCTGGCTTTATTGCTTTACCAGTTCCGTGTGGGTCATAAACAGTATCTAAAGCCTCTTTTAGGAACCAATCGACTTTGCCTCCTTTTTCTCCGTCATACTTTTTAGAAATCTTTTTTGGACCACCAAACATTCCACCGCCAGTCTTTTTCTTCTCAACTTTCTTCTCAACGGTTTTCTTCTTAGCAGGTTTAGATTTTGTGCTCTTCTTAGGTGCTTCATCCTTCTTAGCAACTTGTGAAACAGTTTTGTTTTCAAATTCTTCTTGTAATTCAGCACGAATCTCCTTTTCTAGTTCTTTGCGAATACTTTTTTCGAGTTGAGTTCTAATCTTTTTCTCTAACTTATCAGAATCAACTTTATCCAGTTTTGTGTATGCATCATCTCTCTCATCTTGTAGTGCTTGCATTACGTTGATGTAATGAGATGCAACTTGAATTAATGCTGTTTCCATAGAAGCTTCAAGTTGCATAGAAACTACTTCACTAGCGGAATCTCTCCATTTGCGCCACTGAAGCATAGTATTTGCATGAATGTCAGAACCGCATTTCGGACAAAAACTTCTCTTTGGTGGCTTTAGAACAGGAATTGCACGCATAGCATCTGGGTCAATACCTTCATGCTCTCCACTTGCTACATCATGTATGTGAGTAGATGCTTCCATACCAGTGTCCATAGCTTCTCTAAACAGTCCTTCATTGAGATTCAATTTTCCGTCTTGAATTAGATCCCAAGCATTAGTTCCTCGAACAACAGCACGAACAGCAGCATTTGCTGCTGGTGAACTACCCCAATCTCTATTGAAAAGTACTTTACTTGTGCTACCCTCAATTTCTGCATTTGAGAAAGCATCACCAATATCGTATTCCTCACCTTCAGCAGGTGCAGCAATCCCTAATTGAATTGGATTTGCCCCCTCTTCAATTTTGGCAATCATATCGAATTTTTCAGCCATTGAGAGGTCGTCTCTAAGTCNAATGACATCTCTTAATTGATTCAAATCGTGACCAGTCGAGGTTATTGGCCCTTGGACATTCATATCATGTCCACATGATAAACAGAACTTTGCAGCAGGTTCAACATCCGCTTCACAAGTTGGACAGTAAACCCCCCCCATGATTAGTGATGACACCGTTTCACTTTTCAATAGTGCGGAATATATTGTAGAATAATTGTATTTTGAAACTTATGAATCAATTATAGATAAGCAATTTTCAATAATTTTCACGACTCTTTCCTGTTCAATTTCTACAAGAATAGGTGCTAATCTTGGCCCTTTTTCTCTGCCCATAAGTGCTAGATATGCTACATTATATGCGATTCTAGGNGATAGATTATTTGATTTAGCAGAATTAGGAATCGCATTACCAATCTGTTCAATATTCCATTGACAATCACTCAATTCTTTTTTCATGGCAGATAAAACTTTGATCTGGTCAACAGAAAATTTAGCAAAGGTTTCAGGTTGTGGGTTGTCAATTATCGAAATACGCATCTCTTCAGGAAGGTGTTTAGATTCTATCCACAATTTCATTTTCTCTAGTCTATCGATTAGGGACTTACTAGGTGGGTTATTTTCATCATATCCTAAACTCTTCCAAATTAGGTCATCAGAATTTTTAGTTTGAGCCAATAATGATAAATGTCGGAAAGTGACATTTGACGTCTCTACGGAATCATCTATAGAAATTTTAGACATATTCAAAGCGCCAATAGCATCTTCAATTTGTACTTTCTTTCTTCTAGATAGATCTTCTGCCAATAATTCTTCTTGAAAATTTCTTGAAATCAATCTTTCATATTCATCAGCAAGATTGACTAGACTCATTCCAGTATCGAATTCTATTGCTTTATTTGGCTTTGATTGAGCAATCAANAAGCGTAAAATTTCAGGAGGCACTAACTCTAGNGCTTCCATTGGGCCAATGGTATTGCCAGAGGAAGATGACATGGCGCCTTTTCCTTTCAGACTAATCCATTCATAGGTTAGAGGATGTGGCGGTTGGTGGCCAAATAGTTGACAAATTTCTCTTCCAGTTGAATAAGAGCCGCCAGCTGCTCCATGATCCTTGCCAAAAGCCTCACATGTAACTCCAATCCATGCCCATTTGGCAGGCCAATCTATTCTCCATGGTAGTTTGCCTTCACCTTTCGTTAAATCAGATTCTCCTTCAACTCCATGCGAGTCTTTCCAGTACACTTTAGGATATTGATAACCTATAACTTCTACGCCTTCTAATGAACCCTTAGAATCTAGAGGGCTCCATGGGAACCATTTCTCTGGTAATTCTCGTCCTGATACTCTTTCGATAATTTCTTTTATTTCGTCAGCCTTNTCACAAGCAATTTTTGAAACTTCATTGAATTTACCAGACTGATAAGAGTGAAGATTTTTGATAATTCTTGGCGTTACTCCTATTTTTTCTAACGCTTCTAAAAATGGATTTAAGAAATAATCAGCATAACTAATACCTCCATTTTCGAATGATTCAGTATCGGGTTTTCCTTCGATATCTGGAGCTGGTATAGAACCGATTTGGTGCCCAATAAATTTAGAATAATCCTCATGTAAAAATGGATACACCTTACGCAATGGGTCTGCATCATCGACAATAAAAATGAAATCCACATCTAATCCTGCATTTTTTGCTGCTCTAGAAATCATATCTCCAGTAAGTATCTCTCTTAAATGTCCAATGTGGAATTCACCACTTGGAGTTATTCCAGTCGAAATAATATGTTTAGAGCCTTTGTGGGACAAGGCCTGGGCGGTTACGTCTGCCCAATGCATATAGACACCTCAAACAGAAACTGCGCGAATCACGCCTCTAAGCGGTACGCCTTCTATCTCATTCCTCATAGTCTTGTTAACCAATACTATAACCAGGCCAACTTCACCGCCAGCACTTCTAATTGAATTGATNGTTTTGGACATAGTTTGTCCAGTTGATAGGACATCATCNATTATCAGAATTTTCTTACCTGCAACTTGGCCATATTTACTTGACAATGATCCCGAACCATCACCTCCATCAGTAGTTCGATAAACAGTAAACTCACAATCTAAATTTCTAGCAACTTCATGAGCGAATGTTATTCCATTAATTGAAATTCCTACAGCAGTATCAATGTTCTCAAAACCTAATTCTTCGTCAGCAACATCTGCCATAATGTTTCCAATTGCGGCGATACGGTTAGGCTTTACTCCAATAGTTCTCCAACCAATTCTAACATCTGTTGGTCTATCGTCAGATTGGTTTCCAGCCAATAACCAAGAAATTGTATCTTGGGAAAGTGAAAGTTCATCCGCGATTTGCTGACTATTCAAGCCATCTTTTCTCAGATTTGCCGCAGTAATTCTAAGCTCTTCTATACTAACAACCATGCCTCTCAAACCTGTCGAGACTATTTCAACACATCAAACCTTTCATTAAATTATATATTGATTTGACATAATTAAGCCCAAAGCCTTCAAGAATGAATGACATGAGCCCTCGACATGGGAGACTTTGATTACGAGACTCTACTCGACCGTGCTCNAGAAAATATCCCTAAAAATCTGTCTTCTAAATCTAGATGGAGACTGCCTGAACCGCAGATTCTAATCGAAGGTTCAAATACTATTTTTAGGAACTTTAACGAGGTTGTTTCTATGATGGAAAGAGATGAGAATCATGTTTATCAGTATATCTTGAATGATTTGGGTACATCTGGTTCTAGAGATGGTCCAAGGGCTCGGTTTAAGGGTAGGATTCCTCCTAAAAGAATAAAGAAGACTATTGCTAACTATGTCAATACTTTCATTAAGTGTGTTCAGTGTAAATCTCCTGATACTATGTTTATCCGAGAAGATAGAACCACATTGTTGAAGTGTCAAGCTTGTGGTGCGACACGCCCAGTAAAGTTATGATTATTCTAAGAAATTAGAAATTTCCTCTACTTGTAATTTCTTTACTTTCGGTATTGAAGAGGAATATCCTGCTTTGATAATTCCAATAATTTCTTCTTGATCAATATCTATAGAAAGAACTCTATAGGTTTCTTCATCCCTGGTTATTGAGCCAGTTGACCATTGCGATGCTACACCATTATCCCATAGTGAAAGCACTAAATTGTGTAGTGCGCAAACCGTAGCAGCATAATCTTCTTTCTCTCGAAATTTATCTAATTCATTTCTTTTTGATGTAATGGCGATTAAAATTGGTGGCTGTAAAATCTTTTTCTTCGCTCTTTCACGTCCTTTTTNGAGGTTTCTATTCCCCAATTTAGCCGATTTCAAATCAGCGAGTCTTTCAGTGATAGGAATTAGTTCATTCCTAGTTTTTTGACCAATTATGTAGAACCTCCATGGATGAGTATGTTTGTGGCAGGGTGCTTGAGAAGCAGCAAATAATGCATCTTGCAATATTGAACTACTAACGGATTTATTTTCAAAAACATAGGATGTTCTTCTGCTTGTTAAGATTTCTTGAAATTCTGACATTCTTTCACCTTAGAATCTGATCGATCTTAGCTGCTAAAATAAAATCTGATTCTGTAAGGCCATCGATTTTGTGGGTCCATATCATGACTTTCACTTTACCCCAGGATAATTGGAAATCAGCATGATGCGCTTCTTGTTCACAAATTTCACCTGCATAATTCACAAATTGTAGAGCTTTTTCAAAGTCTGGGAATTTAAAATCTCTCTCGATATGGTGATCATAAAGACACACCCAATTCTCGTCAATCTCTTTCATCAAAGGTTCAATTTCTTCACTACTAAGTGGAGGTATTCCGCCTTCGCATGGGATGCATTTTTTTTCTGTTAAAGAAATATTCTCATCCCCATAAATGAGTATCATCTGAGCCTTTACTTTCTTTCTCCACTTTCTCATGTAGATTTGAACGTCTCTTCATATCTTCTCTTTCGAATGCGAGTAACTCCTTATCATCGATATATGCAGGTCTGGTATGAGCAACTAGAACAATTTTAACTATAACATCTCTAGCAATATAGTTATTCTTTCCTTCTTCACAAAGAATCTCAATACTTGATTTTCCTGATGATAATAATCTTCCTCTTATCCAAGCATCTTTTCCTTCAATTCCAACAAATGCGCGGGCATCGAGTTGNACTTCAACTAGATCATCCTTACGAAGACCATGACGTCTTTCTAGCAAATCTCCAGAGTGTTTTCCTTCAACATCTGATAGATTAGGAGAGCCCATATCTTCCCAAAGCGGAATTGCCCATTCCGGTAACTTAACACCACTTTTTTTCTTCGCCATGGTTTGACCAGTAGGCGAGGCTACTTGAACCTCGCTCCTTAATCAATTTTCAACAACATTCGAATTANTTACTACCAAGTCTTCTTGAAGTGTTGACCTCTGGATGCATCTGGGGAGGAGNATGAAGGTTTCGTGGCGCACTCTCCCGACAGTTCTGCTAGAAGATGAGATTTTGGACAAGGCATTCTCTAGAGCAAAGAAAGCGGCTGATAGGGTTGACGACTCTGATAGAATTTTTCGTGTCAGGAAACAAATGAATAGAATGGTTCAAACCGCCGCAGATATTATCTCGACTAGTCTTATGGATACTGTCAACACTTGGCCATCATTAGATCAATCTCCAAGATTCGATGTATCTATGATTGATGCATGTGTTGGATGCGATGATTACAGACATCATTTGTCGATACTACAATGGGGTTCTAAACAAGTTCTAAATATAGCAGGACAAAATTCAAAAAAAATCATCAGAACTGGAAGAACCGAATTAATGCATGAAGCGAGAAGAGAAGCATATGGGAGAATTTCATCTATCATGAGANGAGTCAAACCGTCTTTGGAATGGCTAAATGAATCTAGAGAGGTGCTCAAAAGATTGCCTACGATTGATCAAGTACTTCCTTGTGTGGTTATTTGTGGTGCTCCAAATGTTGGAAAGTCTGCATTTATATCCGCACTTAGTTCGGGAAACATGGAGGTAAATCATTACCCATTTACTACTAAACAAATACATGTAGGACATTTTACTCACAGAAGATTACAGTATCAGCTGGTTGATACACCGGGTTTACTTGATAGGCCTATGGAAAAAAGAAATGACATTGAATTACAAGCAATTTCAGCCTTGGAACATCTAGGTTCACTAGTATTATTCTTAATAGATGAAAGTCAGGACTGTGGAACCTCTATAGAAGAGCAACTTAATCTATTAGAGGATGTTAAAAGCCTGCTTCCTGGGACGGACTTGTTGATTGTTTCCTCAAAGGCAGATTTATTTGAACCTAGGCCTGAAAATTGGGATGAAGTCAAGGAATTTGAAGAACAATGGATTGAAGATGGAGCAGAAGGTGAGCCAGAACTTCCTTTGTTGTATGACATGAATGGGAGGGTTACTATGTCAGCACTAGAGAANGTTGGAATGGAATCTATGAAATTAGAGATTGTTCGAAGAGTGAAAGATTCAAACATTTACGATCCAATGGAACTGCCAGAAGGATGGTATCGTTCAGATTTAGATTGATTACATTCTCTCAACAGGGGTAATTCCTAATCCTTCCATTCCAGATTTGAGGAACTTAGATGCAAGTTGTGATATTTGTAAGTATAACTCATTTACTTCTCCATTGTCGATAATTTTACAATCTCTATAAAATCCGTTAAAGCATGTTGCTAAATTCAATATTTGATTGGCGAAAAGATTAGGTCGGCATTGTTCAACAGACCTTAGCAATACATCATTTTGACTTGCCATACAACGAAGTANATCAATCAAGGAATTAGGTAAATTTTCAGATATATCNTCTAGAGCTATTTCTTTCTNACAAATTAGATCTACATCAAGACCAATTTCAAGACATTTATTCGCTATAGAACGAGACCTTGTATGGCTATACATTATGAATGGTGCTGAGCCTGCTTCGAATGCTAAAGCTTCTTCCCATCTGAATGTAAAACCTTTATCAGGGCTAACTTTAATGATATTGAAACGAATTGCTGAACTACCGACTGCNTCNGCGATTTCACTNACCTGTTCATCATCATATTCTATTCTTAATTGCCTAACNATTTGAGAAGCATGCTCTTTAGCCTCTTCAAGCAAATCATCCATGAAAACAACGTTACCCTTTCGAGTTGACATTTTACCCTCCGGGAGTTTGATAAATGAATAAAATAAAACTTCAGGAACTTTATGTCCTAACTCTTTGAGAGTTAATCCAACTTGTCTAGCTTGGAGTTTATGATCTTCNCCTANNACATTTATCAAATCATCACATTGTTNCCATTTCCAAATATGGTANGCGATATCTCTTGTTGCATACAGAGATGAGCCATCTCCTCTTTTGAAAAAGAATTCAGTCTTACCTTTTAGGCCTCTGGCGCCTAAGTCCAAGAATTCAGCACCATTATCAGCCACTCCATGGATATCTAATTTGGATAGTGTTTTCATTAATTTATCTACATCTCCGTTGGTTACAAACATTGATTCCTTGGTGAATTCATCAAACTCTATTCCTAATCGCTTCAACGTTGCCAGCATTCCTTCCAGAACTGGCTGAAATGCATCATTGAATTCCTGTAAAACAGATTCATCTCCATTTTCGCTAGCATGAACTAATCTAGAAATATCCTTTTCGATTTCAACGCTTTTTTTCTCATCTTGCCTCAATTTTTGTGCTGCTTGATACCATCTTACTCTAGAATGATCGGCCTTACTTTCCCACTTGCCAGATATATTTTCCTTATCTTGTAGTATTTCTTCAAGGTCTTGCTCGGATAAATTTTCTAGTGCCCAAGCAAGAACTGCCACTTGCTTTCCCATGTCATCAACATAATATTCCGCACGAACTTCATTGCCTAGAAGCCTGTGTAATCTAACTAATGTGTCTCCAAGAATCGCATTCCTGGCTCTTCCTACATGGAAAGGACCGTTAGGATTAGCCGATGTGTGTTCAATTAGTACCTGTCGTCCAGTGCTTGGCTTATTTCCATATGCATCACCGATTCTTACATTACCAGACAGTAACTGGCTTGCTAGCCATTTTGGATTCGCTTTGAAATTTAGATATCCAGCCGTTGAAGTTATCTCTCCAATCTCAGTAGTTTCTTCTATAGAGGATGAAATCTCTTCCGCAATATCTACAGGGCTTTTTCCTAACTGCTTTGCAAAAGGAAAACATGGCAATGATAAATCTCCTTGAGAATGCTCTCTAGAAACAGTAAGCATTGACTTCCATGAATCATTTTTGATACCCATTTTAGAAAGAACCTCTCCAAGAACAGGCTCTACATGATCTCTTAAGATTTGCATATTAATCACATCATAGGGTATCTAAGGATGGCTGCTAACCCCCCGAATCCTTGTAAAAGTTGAGAACCTTCTTCGGTGTCAACCGAAATAAAAGAAATTGAAGAATTACCTTTGGTTGCTAGAATAGTTAATTCATCAATAAGTGGAATATTCTCTAGTTCAATAATGTCATCTGAGGATGCTTTACATGAAGGGCATTCAGGTAATTCTTCAGTTCTTGAAAGAGTCACATCCCATTTATGAGAGCACTTTTTACATTGTAGTTTNATCGAATTCTTTCTCAANCCTTCAGAAATTAATAATGTATCTACTGCTCCTTGGTCTAAAGCTTGTTTTATCATCATTTCACCGTAAGTTGCCTTCGGGGCAGATTTTATCAATTCTTGAAGAAAACGGTTCATCATTTGCCTCTCAGCATCTAATTCAATTTCCCCCATTAATCCTCCAGCATTATCTACTAACTCTCTAACTCCACTATCATTTGAATAGCCTACGTCAAAGGTTGTCTTTGCTATTTTCTTAGCGATTTCATGGTGGAAATATTCATTTTTTACAACAAAATCCTTAGTTGCTCCTGGTCCACCAATNATTATTGCTTGAATATTTTCTAAATTCGGAAGCCAATAACTGCAGGCATGTTCAGTTGCTCGCTTGAAGAAATTATGTGCTGCTTCTTCAATTAAACGTTCGAAACGTTGAGCAGATTGTCCACCTTGCCTGTGCTTGCCCATGATATTGGAAACNAGATGCTCTTGGACGTGTATTCTTTTCCCCGAAGCAATGCCATAAGCTGCTTCGGCTCTATCGATTACAAATAGTCCGTATGATTTCTTGTCGACTAACATATCTTCAAGTTGAGTTAATTCAAATTTAGAATCACATCTATATCGAAATGAAATTAGAGGTTGAGGGGGATTTTCAACCACTACGTTTACCATTTTTGATTTGTTATTTCCAATAATTACTGAGCCTACAAAAACCGCTAATCCGTTTTCACCAGCANTCTTGAAACGGTTTAGAGTAGAAATTGCAGATTCAATTGCTGCTTGAACATTTTTTCTAGTACCCTTTGATTTGATATTGGCTGCCTGACCATGCTCATTTTGTAGCATTGATCTAGCATCAGAAACTTGTCTGTCGGGTGGTATAATAATTGTAACAAGTTCGGTTCCAAAACCTTTCATCTCTCTCAATTCTTCAAGAGCCATTTTTAGTCGAAGCCTACGAGTCGAGATTTCAGTATCATCACTCATATTACTTCCTCCATTTCTAGGGCATTCGCTAAAGGTCTTCAACTCTCTGTACAAATCATTTCTGTCAAGTGTATTTAATTTAATTAAAATGCCCTTATGGATTAAAATTTAGGGATATCCTCAAAGACTTGAGTTATGACCAGCAAATGATGCCAAAGACCCATGTAGTTGCTCTAGGAGGCAGTCTCCTTAGGCCAGAAGAGGCTGAGAAAAGGCGTCAATGGTTGGGTCAACTACGTCAGTTGGTAGTTCACCTCGAAGGAAATGAATATCGTTTGGGCATTGTAGTCGGAGGGGGTCTACCTGCTAGAGAAGGCATAGAATTAGCTAGAAATATAATCTCAAATTCAGATAAACTCGACGAAGTTGGAATTGCTGCAACCCGATTGAATGCAACAATATTGCAACAAATATTCTTGGATGCGGGGTGTGACGTTGCTTCTTCAATTCCAAAATCTACGGAAGAATGTGCAGAATTATTACAGTCACATTCTATAGTTGTAATGGGTGGAACAGTTCCAGGACATACTACGGATGCTGTTGCTATATCATTGGCTAAAGATTGCGGCGCTAAGAACTGCATTATTGCGACTAATGTTCCATATGTGTATGATAAAGATCCAAGAGAATATGAAGATGCTAAGCCTTTGTTTGATATTAGTATCAATGATTTAGAACTGATTACCGGTACTNAAAAACTAAATCCAGGNCAGTCAGCAGTTGTTGATCCAATCGCNGTAGGTTGGGCTAAGCAATTTTCTATAGATATTGCAGTATTGGATGGNAGGAATATTTCTCTTCTCGACAGTGCTTTAGAAGGTAAAGAGTTTGATGGAACTATGATTAGGAGTGTTTGAAATGGTTGATGCTAAGAAAGTTAAAGAAAAATTATCCAAAGTATCAGATAAGGTATTCAGTGGATCTAAAAATCAGGCTCACAAGCATTGTCGAATCTGTCATAAACCTATACCGTTAAGCGCTGAACCTAGAGTTTGTAAAAGCGCTGAATGTATTTCAAAAAATGATCGAGATGAGCGTAATCAAAAGCAGATGCGTCTTTGGATGTTTATCTTCTTCGGATTATTTGCCTTTAGTTTCGTAGGGCCATTGATTCTAAGTCAATTCTAATCTTAATTATCACTGAAGTGTTTTTCCATCATTTTCTGGGTTGAACCCTTTTCTTGTTCTCCAATTCCTGCAGATCTTAGTCTATCTCCTAGTTTGTACAATTCTCGAACAGCCTCTTCTATAGATTTATTCTGTTTTAGGAATCTTATAGTTGGCCATCCACAATCGATAATTTCAGGGTCAACTGTATTCTCTTCAATCCATGCAGAACATGCACTTCCGTGACACAAGGCACTGAAATTTTCTAAATCAATCCAAAAAGTTCTTCTCGAACAAACCGGACAATCTTTACATTCCATCGTTGAGAGAACAGTCATTGCCTCTTCTCCAACACGATCAATATCCCACATTACCACGCTACAGTTTGTTAGTAACATCTCTTCACTTTTCTTGAGAAACGCCCTTAGGACTTGCCAAGCAACTTCTTCTGTGCTAAAGCATCCTAGCCCTAAAGTTCCTCCATCTTCCTCTACCACAGATGGTACGAAAACGCGTTTCACTTCCTCGACCATAATCATCCGATTGAGTCATTTGGCTTGAAACCTCGCTTTCATTTTATCCATTCAGCCTCAACTACCGCTAAACCACCTTCGTGTGGAAGAGGAGCATTTGGCTTTTCTATTCTAATAGAAATTTTTTCAATTAATTCATTTTTGTTCAATATAGAAATCATTTTCTCAGCCATTGTTTCCATCAGCCTAATGGGCTTAGAATCAATTAAAACAGAATCTATTGTACTTTGTAAATCAGCATAATTAACAGTTTTTGATAAATCATCATTAATATCATTTTGACTTATTTCAACTTTAATTGAGACATTAAATGGTTGGTCAGATTCATGTTCATAATCATATGCACCATGTTTGGCCATAACAGTATAATTTTCTAGAGAAATGGTGAACATATTATCACTCTGTATCCCTTTCATGAACCCAGATAAGATGATATCCAAATTGAGTTTTAATCGGCTCGGAAGTACTAGCTATAGGTATTTTCCAGACTGCTTCATCAAATTCTCTAACCATCATTCCTTTACGAAACCAACCTAAATCTCCACCTTTCTGGCTTGATGGGCATGTGCTTTTTTTCCTAGCCATTTTTTGAAAATCTTTTAATTTACTGACTTTATCTTTAATCTGAATTGCTTCAGATTTTGAATTTACTAAGATGTGAGATGCCCATGCACTTGGAGCGACCATAATAATCCCAATGGATTCAGTTATTGAAACCCTCGTATTAAGCATCTAAATTATATGCTAGCAGTCTCATGTAAGTGCCATAAATTGTCGTTGATACGTCTAGAGACTCCTCATTAAATCGGTCCATTGTATCTAAGTATGTATGATATTCCCAACTTCCACTGCCATAACATACGACTGCCCTGCCATCCTTCCCACCTAAATCATAAACAAATGGGCAATGATCTGAATTACATGGCATTTGATTGTCGTCACCTTGGTCTCCATCTAATAGTTGGAATCTTATATCATATCTATCAGCGACTTCACTTCTTTCTTTTTGATAAATTTCTGTAATTGCTTGAATGTGTTCATAATCATCCTCATTATTTGTAAATAGTGTCAAAGAATTTCCTCTATTTTCGAAATCAGCATCAACATGATTCATATCGAAATTAATGTATAATCTTAGATTTTCTCTAAGGCTACTTTGCATTTCTTCTACATATGCTCTGCTACCCCACAATCCTTCTTCTTCGCCTCCCCAGGTACAGAACTTTAGGGTTCTTTCAGGTATCCCAGTTTCATTGATTATCTCAGCCATTTGTCTGGCCATCTCTAGAACACTTGCAACTCCTGAACTATCATCAACAGCGCCTTCAGCCTGGTAGACAGTATCATGATGTCCACCTGCAATGACTACTTCGGAGGTTCTTCCTTGCATTGTCCCACATGGGACGTAGATTGTTCTTTCTTGGTCATTGGTTACATCAATAATTAATTCTATAGAAGCAGGTTCAGAGGAGTTAATTACTGATGCTTCAAAAATTTCCCCAGCATCTTTTGACATCGAGATGAATGGAATTTCAGTAGGAATATTTCCACCATTTGCTGCGACTAATGAATCATAATTTGTTCCTTTGAAAATAGGCACACAATCATTTCCTTCAATTTTACCACAGTTGTGGTTTTTGTTGACACTAATCAATCCTGCTAAGTCATTGATTGCAGCATTGCTGTATAATTCAGTATTGCCAATTTTTGAACTGTCGCCTCTAACATAACCTATTGTTCCAGAAGCACTCTGCCATAGTGATTCATCTGAACCATTTCCCAAATCGGTTACCTGAACATCTTGATTGAATGTATATTCAGATTGCCCGGAGAATCCTTGAATTACATAATCTACTCTATGTAAGAAAGAAGTTACTTGTGAACCAATCGCTGCAGGTCCATCACAGGGTGATATGCCACCTAAACCCTGAACGCACAATCTAAAGCTTGGTTCTGAGTTTACATGATGCATTGGGACTTGAAATTCATTGATCTCAGCATCATAACCCATTTCTGCTAATCTTTCGCTTATGTATTGAGATGTATTTGATTCTTCAATAGTTCCGCTCATTCGTCCTTCCCACTCAGGATGTCCTAAATCTACTAATTCTTGAGCGAAAATTCTTACTTGTTGCTTATCAAAATCGATTAGTTCATATTCGTATTCTTCTCCAAAACCAAGCCATGATGGTTGAATAATAAGAACTGTAGTTAGCATCAGTAATGAAATTCCTATTGCTATTATCGCACCTAGATTTAAAGGCCCGTAAACAGGAGTTCTCATACGTTGAACAATCGAACTTGATGTCGATTTTCTATTATTTAGTTCTAGCAGATCTTCGTCTTCCAATGTGATTACGTTTTCTACTTCCTTTGTTATTTGATTTAACCTAGCAACCAATTCACTTTTATTTCCACTTACTGGGGCTCCTAATTTTTTCAACTCATCTTTTAGTTCCGCAACACGCATATTCTCGTATTCCATTGGAAAGCCTCTGTAACAGGGCTAGAGGTTTTCATTCAATAAATGGGCGGTTTGATGATTAAATTTCATCGCCGGTCCATCTTTTGCCAATTTCATTATCTATTCCTATGTGGTCTAATATTCTAGCAATAATGAAATCAATTAAATCATCAATGGTTTTAGGATGATTATAGAATCCAGGCGATGCGGGAATAATTACTGTATTCCATGACGATAGTTTCGTCATGTTTTCCAGATGTACGGTTGCATAAGGTGCTTCTCTTGGTACGATAATGAGTTTACGTCTTTCTTTCATCGCAACTATTGCAGAGCGAGTAACAAGATTATCACTTATTCCCGCTGCAAGTTTTCCAATAGTTGTTCCAGAACATGGACAAATAACTACAGCATCAATTTTTGATGAACCTGAAGCAGATTTACCCCCAACATTGGATTCATCCTCAAGAATTGCGTTGGTTTGTTTTGCAAGTTCCTCTTTGGTAAGCCCGCATTCATGTTTTAGAGTTAACTCTCCGGCACTAGTAACTACTAATCTAGATGGAATATTCATTTGGTTAAGAGTTTCAAGCAATCTCTTTCCATATATGGCGCCTGATGCTCCAGAAATGGCAACAACTACCTCGCCCATGGTCAACGCTTGAATCACTTGCTTTTATTGACTTGTTTTTTTGCTGATAGCCAAAAATAAGGCTTTTTCTAAGTTTATAATTGCCTCTTGAAATAGTTTTGGCTCTATAGACCAAGCAATACGAACCCAATCCTTTAATCCCTCATCAAACATATTACCAGGGACTAATAAGACTCCAAATTTCTTACATTCCTGATCTACAAATTCCATGGAATCAATTCCATGTGGCAATCTGAAAGATCCAAAAATCCCGTAAGATGGTTCATTCCAAGTGATTTTAAATTTCTTCAATAAATCACGAATAAGAGGAAGATTTTGTTCTCGATATTGTTCTAGTTTGTCTAAGACATTATCTAAGTGTGGGAAAATAGAATCTGCGATTCTTAAAACTGGACTACCCATCATTCCTCCTAGAGTGATAAATGCTCTTCTAGCCTGTTCAGCGATTTCAGGAGATGCAATTATCCAACCGAATCTTATGGTCCCAAGAGAATAAATCTTGGTTAGAGAATTAATTGAAATGCAATGTTCGCCTAACTTATGGAACGGAACATAATCTTCTTTTCGCTTTTTACTATCTATGTAGACTTCATCTGCAATTATTATTACATCGTTTTCTTTACAAGTATTTACAATCCAATTACGATCATCAGGATGATAATCCCAACCACTAGGATTTAAGATTGGTGTAATCATCAAAATTGAAGATTTTTTTATTGCTTCAAACCACTGATTTTTATCTATTCTCCAAAATCCAAGATTATCTTCTGGTTGGTGTCTGTTTACTTTGATAACCTCGTGATTGAAAAGTTGAGGTGATTGGACTATTGGTGCATAGCATGGAGATTCAACAGCTATTGTGACCGTTTTGTTTTCATTCTTTGCTAATGCTGCACATATAGCAATGTGTAATCCTTGAGTTGCTCCATTGCAAATTACAATTCTACTAATGTCAACATTCTCTCTTTGTGAGATGTTATGTCTAGGGTCTCTAAGATTACCTATGTGGTGGTTAGCAACTTGATAAATTGAATCTTTCATTATATCTTTTACATCCCAGTCATACTGCATCCCACTCAATGATAGATTATGAGGCCTATTTTCTTCTAGTCTAGGTACATACCAATCTAAGTATCCTATAGTTGGAATACCTAATTCATAATTTTTCGAACCAAAAACCGGCCAATAACTCTCCGACATATAGCGTGGTTATATGGGTAGAACATCAATTATTTGCTACTTTTCTATTTAGGCTATTAGGCATTGTTTCTAATAATGATTTTTTTAAGGAATCAAAACTAACTTCATGACCGAGTTTCTTTAGAGATGTAGTTGTATCTGCATCTAGTCCACAACCTTCTAGACTTTCTACTCTAGATTCAGGAGTATCATAATTTATTGTAAATCCGTGTCTTGAAGTCCATCTTAGAAATGAAAGTCCAATACTGGAAATCTTTTTGCCGCTGACCCAAACACCCTGCATTCTAGAATCTCTGTTTGATTCAATTCCCAATGTTTTTAGTGCAGAAATAATCCAATATTCTAGTTTAGAAATAATCTGAGCGACCGAATTTTCATCTTCTAAATCCCACTTGAAAATTGGATAACCTACAAGTTGGCCTGGGCCATGCCAAGTCAAACCGCCACCTCTGTCTACTGGGAATGAGGGATAATCTGACGGGGGTTGAATTCCGTCATTTCTCGCTCTTGGTCCAACAGTAACGACTTCAGGGTGCTGTAAAAAAATAATAGTATCACTAATTTTATCATCTATCCTTTTTTGTTGAAGTTCTTTCATCAGTTCAAAAGACTCTTCATAAATTATAGTTCCAAGATTCAAAACCTCGACGGTACGAATCTCGGACATAAACCTGCGAGGAAGTAACTAAACATCAAACCATCCTAGTCAAAGTCTAGGTCGATTTTACCACTATCTCTGCGCCCTTCTCTATATGCTTCAATCGCGGCTCTAGCAATTGCTTCTGGGTCATTGATAATTTGCTTGTCAATTTTATCTCCATTGAATAAGTTATCACCAACCATTACAGAGTCTTGTAGAGATAATTCCTTGTCTCCAGAATTTTTATTTTCTTCAACAATTTTTTCCATATTTTTTGTGATCTCTTGAATACTCTCTAGTTCAACCTTTTTCTCATCTAATTCGATTTCTAATCCCTTGACTTTATCTCGGGTTTCATCTAGTTCTTGCCGTAAGAAAGCCGCCTCTGCTTTTGCCGCCTCCATTTCTTTGGCAAGTGCCTTCAAGACATCATCTGCTGAAGCAGGCTCAGTTGATAATTTACTAACTCTTTTTTCTTCAACATCTTCCGCTTGCTTTCTTACACTTGGTGGTAGAATTGAATCGTCTTCACCTTCATATTCTGCGAATAAATATTTGACCACTGTGCTGCCTGCTATAGTGTTTAAGAGTAATAATGAAATCAATATGAAAGCCTGAAAATCTTCGCGCGGCCCCATATTTTCGCCCCATTTCTTGTTCGGTGCTTCAGTTGCCAATTCATTGAAATAACTCCCAAGACTGATGAATGTCCATATCATAAGTAGAGCAGAAATTGCATAAATCAAAATTATAATTCGTTCATCACTCTTACTCGGTTTTGAAATCGGTACTGCCTCTGGAAGGCGAATTCTTCCTCTGATGACTCCATTTGGATCCATCGCTAACCTTCTTAAAATCGGCCTCAACTTTTTTTCTGAGTCTCGTAAATTTTTATTATGTGTTTTTCGTCGATTCGAAGCGACCCTTATCCCCATTATCATGAATAGACAACTACACAAATAAGTCATCCAGAATACAGAACCGTTAGGTGAAATTATTGTTGGAATATTATCTCCAACTACTATTCCCATATCAGCATCAGTGAAAATAAAATCAGCAATAACAGTATCCCAACTGCTACCCATTCGATTACTTCGATTTTCTTCGTTGTAATCATGAACGGCATAACTCCATTCTGAAAGGCATGTTAAACTAATCATAATCAAGATGAAAATTGAAATAGATACAGCAAATAATGATATTGGCCCGGGTGGCTTGTTTAAGATGCGTGAATTTGAGGAAGGATTTGTATAGAAACTTCTGTGAACAACAGTTGTTGTAGTGACTTTTTTCGGTTTCTTTGAACCTCCAAACCAAAAAATGTATATTATGTAAAAAATGAAAAATCCGAAAACAAGAAGTTCCACACCACTCAAATTCTCCATCATCTATCCCCTTAGTTACATATTTGTTGTAGATTGTATATAATACTCTTGTACGAATTAAAATTGTCCGGATGAACCGAATCCACCTTTTCCACGTTCTGTTTGGCCCAAATTCTCATATTCAGTTTCTATAATTTCAACACTTGGTACTGGTGCAAATAACATTTGTGCTACCCTTTCCCCCGCACTTACAGTAAATGATTCACCTTCACCAATCCAAGTTGCTAGCACCATTAACTCTCCACGGTAATCCGAATCTATTGTTCCAATTCCATTCGGCATTATCATTCCTTTTTTCCCTAAAGAAGAACGGCATCTGATTTGCCCTTCCCATCCTTCAGGTATTGCAACTGCCAATCCAGTTTTGATCATTGAGCTTTTTCTTCTCTCGATTATTGTTTCCTCTAAAGCGTAAAGATCCCAACCTGCAGCTTGTGGAGAGCCTTGGGTTGGAAGTTTGGCCTGTTGTGATAATTTGGCAAACTCAACTTGCAATTTTTCTCTCATAATTGTAGGTGAGTGATTGAGGTTATTGACTGTTATCTAAAGTATAGATTTACTTACTAAGTGCAGTGGAAATATAGGCAGGATAAAAATAATTTTGATTTCTTTTTTCAACCTGTTATAAAAGGGTGGTTTTGGCTTGCACTATTGCATTTTCCAACTGTTGATAAACGTCCTAAAACCTGTGTTTCCTAAGGAGCGAGCAGGGGTATCATTATACACCCTATCGAACGAGAAGAAAATCCGGCGCGATTCGACAAGTGAGGTGAAGTGATATGGTAATAGAGCATAGTTTAAAAGGGTCCGATGATAGTGAAATTGATTTGTCTATGGAACACATAGAACCGATGCTTCAGGAGAATATGAATCGATTTGTTTTATTCCCTATCCAACATGCAGAGATTTGGGAGATGTATAAACTCCATGCTGCTGCATTTTGGACTGCTGAAGAAATAGATTTGGCAGAGGATGCGAAAGACTGGAAAAAATTAAACGATAATGAAAGACATTTTCTAAAACACGTTCTTGCATTTTTTGCTGCAAGCGACGGAATTGTAAATGAGAACCTTGTTACAAATTTCGCTGATGAAGTCCAATGGCCCGAAGCGCGATGCTTCTATGGATTCCAAATTATGATGGAGAATATCCATGCTGAGACTTATTCATTATTGATAGATGCATATATTGATGATCCAATTGAAAAAGATCACTTGTTCAATGCACTAGAAACAGTTCCTTCTGTTAAGAAGAAAGGAACATGGGCATTAAAATGGCTTTCTAGAAAGAAGGGAACTTTTGCCCAGAGGCTGGTTGCATTCGCTGCCGTTGAAGGCATATTTTTCTCAGGCTCTTTTTGTGCGATATTTTGGTTAAAGAAGAGAGGTCTTATGCCAGGTTTGACATTCTCCAATGAGTTGATTTCTAGGGACGAAGGTCTACATTGTGATTTTGCTTGCCTACTACACAATCAACTTATTCGCGGAGCTGGCGAAAATGTCATTCACAGAATTATTTCNGAAGCGGTCGAAATAGAGANAGAATTTGTNACAAGTGCACTNCCTGTNGAATTAATTGGAATGAACGNTGGTTTGATGAGGCAATACATCGAGTTTGTAGCAGANNGGCTACTAGTTTCATTAGGTGCATCAAAATTATATGATGTATCCAACCCATTCCCATGGATGGAAATGATTTCAATGCAAGGAAAAACTAATTTCTTTGAGAAGAGAGTTGGCGAATATCAAAAGTCCGGCGTCAAGGATGGTGCAACTCTCGGAAGTGTCCAACAACGCTTCTCAATAGACGAAGACTTTTGAACCGTACGCGATGGAAGGGGAATACTGCGCAATTTCGTAACAACAGGGAGGACAAGAAAAATGACAATGCAAGTAGTTAACAGAAAAGGAGAAAGAGAAGATGTCCGTTTCGATGCAATACTTGAGAAATTGTCAAGTCTGACCGAGGGATTAGATCCCAATTGGATTGACCCTGCTCAATTAACTAAATTGACTATTGAAGGCTTGTATGATGGAGTATCAACTCGTGAATTAGATCAACTTGCTGCGGAAACAGCAGCATCTTTGGCATCTCACCACCCAGATTATAGCAGGCTCGCTGCAAGAATTTGTGTCGATGATTTACACCGCTCAACTAAAGATAAATTTTCAGATGTTGTAACCGACCTTAGAGAGTTCATTGACCCTGAATCGAAAAAGCACGCTCCCTTGATATCACAAGAAGTATATGACATAATAAAAGAGAACGCAGATGTACTTGATAACCATATAGATTACAACCGTGATTATAATTATGATTACTTTGGTTTTAAGACTCTAGAACGTTCATACTTATTGAGGTTGAACGGTGAAATTGCAGAGCGCCCACAACATATGTTGATGCGTGTNGCTGTAGGTATTCATCATGGGAACATTGAGAAAGCATTNCANACTTATGATTTAATGAGTCANGGTTATTTTACCCACGCAACTCCAACATTGTTTAATTCAGGGACTCCAACTCCACAAATGTCTTCATGTTTCCTTTTGACAATGCAAGAAGATTCTTTAGTCGGTATTTATGATACTTTGAAGCAATGTGCTCTCATCTCAAAATCTGCTGGTGGAATCGGTTTGTCAATCCATCACATTAGGTCAAAAGGATCCTATATTAAAGGTACAAATGGAGAGAGTAATGGAATTGTACCAATGCTTAGAGTCTTCAATGATACTGCTCGATATGTAGACCAAGGCGGAGGCAAGAGAAAAGGTTCTATTGCAATTTATCTTGAACCATGGCANCCAGATATTCTAGCATTCCTTGATTTGAGGAAGAACCATGGTAAAGAAGAATTGAGAGCGCGAGATTTATTCTATGCATTATGGACTCCAGATTTATTTATGGAAAGAGTACAAGAAGATGCCGATTGGTCATTTTTCTGTCCTAATGAATGCCCTGGCCTTCAAGACGCGTATGGTGATGAATTCAAGGAATTGTATGAATCATATGAAGCTCAAGGATTAGCAAGAGAAACTGTTCCTGCAAGAACTGTTTGGGATAAAGTAGTTGAATCACAAATTGAAACAGGCACTCCTTACATGTTATACAAGGATGCAGCAAATCTGAAATCCAATCAAAAGAATTTAGGGACAATTCGTTCGTCAAATCTTTGTACTGAAATCATGGAATATACTTCAAAAGATGAAGTAGCAGTTTGTAATTTGGCATCTATTGCACTTCCTAAGTTTGTCAACGAAGATATTGGAGAATTTGATCATAAGNTGCTTTATGATGTNACATATCATGCNACNGGNAATCTAAACAGAGTAATCGATGTAAATTTNTATCCAGTTGAAGAGGCTAGAAACTCAAATATGCGCCATAGACCAATTGGTCTCGGAGTTCAGGGNCTTGCAGATACATTTGCTATGCTAGGTTTATCATTTGAGAGCGATGAAGCAAAGAAGTTGAATAAAGAGATTTTTGAAACAATTTACTTTGCATCTTGCTCTGCTTCGAAAGATGCTGCAATAAAAGAAGGAGCATATTCAACTTTCAAAGGTTCCCCAGCTAGTCAAGGAATTTTACAGTTCGACCTTTGGGACATGAATGAACATAGTGGACGCTGGGATTGGGACTCATTGAAGCAAGAAATTATTGAACATGGAATGAGAAATTCATTACTTCTTGCTCCAATGCCTACTGCCTCAACATCACAGATTTTAGGAAACAATGAGTGCTTTGAAGCATTTACTTCCAACCTATATGTTAGAAGAACTCTGTCTGGTGAATTTATTGTCCCCAACAGGCATTTGATAAAAGATTTAATCAAATTAGGACTTTGGAGTTTGGAGATGAAAGACGAGATTCTTCGACACAAAGGTTCAATTCAAAATATTGAAGGAATTCCTGAAAATATCAAAGAACTGTACAAGACGACATGGGAGATTAAACAGAAGCATGTTATCGATATGGCTGCAGACAGAGGCGCATATATCGACCAAAGTCAGTCAATGAACATACACATGATCGATGCAAATGCAGCAAAAGTGACCTCAATGCATTTTTACGGCTGGAAGAAAGGTCTGAAGACAGGAATGTATTATCTCAGAACCAAGGCTGCAGTAGATGCTATTCAATTCACAGTTGAAGCCAAGAAATCAGACGATCAAACCGTTTCTGGATTAGCAGATCGTGCTGAGATAACTAGTTTAGAAGCAATTGCCTGTAGTCTAGACTCACCAGACGACTGTCTAAGTTGTGGTTCATGATTTAGATGTCCATCTTAAATCCACAGTGTGGGCAGCTTATTTTTCCTGAATAATCTGTAGGAACTTTCAATTTCTTACTACAAGATTCACAACTGATTTCTTTTTTATCACTACTTTTTGAATTATCTCTAAAAGTGGAAAGAATCCTTTCAATAGATGGAGGCCATCCGGTTTTTAGTTCATCAAATGACATCAATAATGGTAATGCTACAAGTCCCATGCCAAATGTTGTACACATAAGNGAGAAAAGAGTCATTGAACCATCGTCACTAATTGAAATTGATAATGGATTTAGGTCCCCGCCNGANAATATTATGCTCAGTAATCCAGAGACCATGAANGTAGCCAANGTGAAATAAACCCCGTTTAGATATTCATTAACCATCAAAATACCTCCAANAATGAAGGCGAATGCNAGTANAAAAGCGATAGGAGCCAACGCCCANCCTAATTCCCCAATNCCAATAATTGAGAATGCAAAAGCCATTAGCATTCTAAATGCACCATAAATNATTACAATTGTACCAATGCCATTCACTGTACTTCCTTTATTNCCGATGTANACTCTTTGGATGTTTGGAGTTACGAATGATTGANTATTATTCTGTNGAGGCATTGTTCCAACATNATTTGATTGAATCGATTGAACAGGTGGTTGGTTCAATTCATCATTTTCCATCAAGCGAATAACAACATCATCTTTTTTACCAGAGATTTTTAATCCNCGTGATTTACAGATTTTTTTGAGTTCAAGTAGGGTCATTGATTCATAATCCATGACNNTGATAAAAAATTNTCATTNTTATACTTATAGCCGNTTTATNTTATNTCATGCGGAATGAATTGCATGACCTAAAGTNGCTAAAACAGCTTCATGAGTCATTTCAGTCATTGTTGGATGGGCATGAATAGTTCCGGCAATATCTTCNAGTACGGCACCCATTTCTAAGGCTAGAGTCCATTCACCAACCAATTCACTGATATGAGTTCCTACNGCTTGAANCCCNAGAATTCTGTGATCNTCTTCACGAGCACAAACTCTTACAAAACCTGCAGTTTTTTCAGCTTCTTGGGTCAAAGCTCGACCATTAGCACCTAGTGGGAATTTACCGATAATTACAGGATGTCCTTCTTCCTTTGCTTGTTCAGGAGAGAGGCCAACACTCACTATTTCAGGCTCAGTAAATACAATAGCAGGAACGGCAACAGGATCATATTCTCGNTTTTCACCAGAAATTATTTCNGCAACCATCTCTCCTTGNAATGAAGCAACATGTGCTAACATCTCTCCGGAATTACAAACATCTCCAATGGCATAAACTCCTTTCATATTTGTCTCACATCTCTGATTAACCTTNACAAAACCTCTTTCATCTAAAGCAACTCCTGTAGGTTCTAACCCTTGACTNCTAGGCTTTCTTCCAACTGTTACCAGAACTTTNTCGGCNATTAATTCCTCAAACTTNGCATCATCTTTTGCATCCTTGTCAACATAGAACAACTTGATTTTTCCATCTTTCATATCTTCCGTACCTTTAGCAAAAACNCCTGTGTGNACCTTTATCTTATTTTTCTTGATGAATAATTCTAATGGGCGACGNAATTCCTTATCGAAAATAGGTAAAANCGAATCCATCGCCTCGACAATAGTAACTTCGGAACCTAGCATTTTGTAAGTAATGCCTAATTCTAACCCAATATATCCTCCACCTACGACAACTACATGACCTGGTAATTCTTTCAATTCCAATGCTTCTCTAGATGAAATTACATTTTCAGAGAAAGGCATGAAAGGAAGTTCAATAGGAATTGAACCATTTGCCAAAATTACATTATCAGCTTGAATTATTATCGCATCCTTGCCAGATCCTACTTTGACTGTTTTTGCGTCTTGGAATTCAGCCCATCCGGAAATTAGTTCAGCACCTGCAGCTTTCAGTAANTGCTCAACTCCTCCATTCAATTTATTGACAATTCCATCTTTCCAAGAAATCATATTTGACATGTTGAGTTCAGCAGGTCCAGGAATAGAAATTCCCATATGGCCTTGTTTTTCGGAATGTTTTGCTAAATCATGGAATCTATGTGCAGCATGAATAAGNGCNTTAGAAGGAATNCATCCTCNAATCAAACATGTTCCACCAGCTTTTTCACCTTCAACAATTATTGTTGATAGTCCCAANTGCCCAGAACGAATTGCNGCAACATATCCGCCTGGACCTGCACCGATAACCAAAACTTGACATTTTTTNGTTTGCATTATACCACCTTCACATGAAAATTGTNGCTGGATTTTCTAGATATGTTTTAACCCGCTGAACCAAAGTTGCGCCGTCATGTCCATCAACAACTCTATGGTCCCAAGATGATGATAGATTCATCATCCTTCTAACAACAACTTGGCCATTTCTAACAACTGCTCTTTCCTTTGCATTGTGGACACCCAAGATTCCAACTTCGGGTTTGTTGATAATCGGAGTAGCACCTAAGCCACCTAGTCTTCCCAAACTTGTGATTGTAAATGTTGATCCNGTTAATTCNTCAGCAGTTGCTTTACCNTCTCTAGTGGCAGAAGTAACTCTAACCATTTCTGCAGCAGATTGCCATATATCCATTGCCTCAACATGCTTAACCACAGGGACATAAAGTCCACGATCAGTTTGAGTTGCGATACCAAGATTAATCGCTTGGTGTCTTGTCACAATGTTTGAATCATCATCATACAAAGCATTACACTCAGGACTTTCCTTCAACGCTTTGACAAGAGCCTGCATAATAAATGGAAGATAAGTCAATTTTGGTGCACCTTCTGGCCTTGTTGAATTTAGATGTTGTCTTAATTCTTCTAGAGCAGTAATATCTACTTCTTCAAAGTATGAGAAATGAGCAATAGAACTGTATGATGACATCATACTGTCTGCAATCTTGCGTCTTAGTCCAATGACCTTAATCTCTTCAGTTCCGTTTAATTCAGTCTTTGCAGAAGCACCAATTGGTGACCATGATGAAGCCCCTGTCGCTCCACCTGAAATGTGCTTGTCTAAATCAGCATGACTAATTCTTCCCGCTGGTCCAGAACCGGCTACATGTTCAAGATTGATATTAGCCTCTCTCGCTCTTTGTCGAACTGCAGGACTTGCAAGTGCCTTTGTACCAGCTGCCCTAGCCACAGGTTGAGATACTTGTTTAGGTTCTTGAACCGGTTTAGGTGCAGGTTTTTCTTCAACTTCTTTTGCAGGTTCGGGTTTTTTGGGTTCTGATTTCTTCTCTACGGGTTCTTCAGAAGGTGATGCATTGCCATCACCATCAACTTCAAACTCGATACAAACAACTCCAACTGGTAGAATATCGCCAGCCTCACCGATAACTTTGGTAACTTTTCCATCAACTGGGGATGGAATTTCGACAGTAGCCTTGTCAGTCATAACAGAAAGAATAGGATGATCTTCTTTGACTACATCGCCAACTGATACCATCCACTCAACGACTTCTCCTTCTACTACTCCTTCTCCTATATCTGGCAGTTTAAATGCAAATGTTCCCATGTTTATTCCTCCTGTGTTTTCTTTATTGCTTCAGCAATCCTTTCTGGACTGGGTAAATAATCCCATTCAGTTGTATGTGGGAATGGTGTATCCCATCCTGTGACTCTAATTATTGGTGATTCTAGATGATAAAAACATCTTTCTTGAATTGAAGCACTCATTTCCGCTCCAAATCCGCTAGTTTTTGGAGCCTCATGAACAATAACGCATCTTCCAGTTTTTTTGACAGAATTGACAATAGCGTCTCTGTCCCATGGAACTAGGGTTTGGAGGTCGATCAATTCACAATCTATTCCTGAATCTTTTATTGCTTGCTCACAAACGTGAACCATTGTTCCCCATGCAATTACTGTACAAGCAGACCCTTCTTTAACAATACGTGCTTCCTCAAGAGGAATTGAATAATATTCGTCCGGCACTTCTCCGTCTGGGTGGTCGTTCCAAGTTGGTACATTGTGAGGGTCTCCGTAAAATGGACCTCTGTAACAACGTTTAGGTTCGAAGAAAATTACAGGGTCATTACATTCAATTGCCGATGTCAATAGTCCTTTGGCGTTGTAAGGGTTTGAACAGTATACTACTTTCAAACCTGGAGTGTGAGTGAATTGTGCTTCGGGAGATTGAGAATGATGATGTCCACCCTTTATTCCTCCTCCTGCAGGTGTTCTAAATGTAACAGGCGCGGTAAATTCGCCTCCAGAACGATGGCGAAGTTTAGCGATTTCATTCACTATTTGGTCATAAGCAGGGAAAATATAGTCAGCGAATTGAATTTCTGCAACTGGCCTGAGTCCATTTAATCCCATTCCCATGGCAATGGCTGCAATTCCACCTTCTGCTAGTGGAGAATCAAATACTCGATGAGGTCCAAATTTTTCTTGAAGTTTGGCAGTAACTCTGAAAACACCTCCAAAGTAACCTACGTCCTCGCCAAAAATCACAACATTCTCATCTTTGGTAAGTTGGTGTTCCAAAGCGGAATTGAGGGCAGCAATCATATTCATTTTAGTCATAACCAAACCTCACTTTCCTAATTCCTCTCGTTGTTCTTGAACATGCCAAGGAACCGTTTCATAAACTTCGGTAAAGATTGTTGATGCAGGAGGATAAGGTCCACTTGCTAAATCACCGAATTCACAGGCTTCTTTGTAAGCAGTCATAACTTCTTCATCGATTTTCTTTTCCAATTGAGAATGCTTTTCTTCATCCCATAATTTTGAGTCTATCAAATGTAATTTCAATCTTTCAACAGGATCTCCGCCAGGCCAGCATTCAAATTCATTATCTGGTCTGTAAGCAGATGGATCATCTGATGATGAATGTGCTCCAGCCCTGTAAGTATAAACTTCAATGTGGGTAGGGCCTAATCCTGCACCTGCTCTTTCTCTTGCCCACTTTGTCACACTGTAGAGTGCTAGGAAATCATTACCATCTACTCTGATTGATGGTATGTCATAGGCAAGGCCTCTCTCAGCAAAGGTTCTGCCTCCAGTTGCTANGTTTTTGTGGGTGGAAATAGCCCATTGATTATTCACTACATTTAGAATAACNGGGGGCTTGAATGTAGATGCAAAGTTTAGTGCATAGTGATAATCACCTTGAGCAGAAGTTCCATCGCCAAGCCATGAGATACANACTTCATCTAATCCNTTGTAAGCACTAGCCATAGCAACNCCGACGGCCTGAGAAAATTGTGTTCCAACTGGAGAAGAAATTGAAATAAAACGACCCTCTTTCCAAGTATAGTGTACTGGCATCTGTCTCCCTTTTACATTATCTTCAGTATTTCCAATACAATGGCAAATCATACTAACCATGTCTCTACCTCTGACAAATTGTGCCCCAGGTTGTCTGTATGAAGGGAATATCCAGTCATCATTTTCCAGTGCCATGGTTTGGGCAATTGCAACTGCCTCCTCGCCAAATGAGCGCATGTAGAATGATAATTTTCCAGTCCTCTGCATTTTTATCATCCGGTCGTCGAAAATTCTTAGGCGCATCATATATTCTAGTCCTTGAATCATTGTTTCAGGACTAAGTTTAGGATCCCATTCACCCTTTGCCTTATTATCATCATCCAGTACTCGGACTAATCCAGCAGCGTGCTGAATTGTATCATTTGCTTCACACTTTAACGGNTCGGGCCTATTCAAGTCGCCAGGCTTTTCCTGAAATTTATCGCCGAAGTTAGATTCATCNCCNGGTCTAAACGGAGCTTCCCCAATTGTGTAGGGNGCGGTTGANACCGTCTTACGTTCCGTCATGGTTTCACCTCAGTTGGGGAAGTCCTTAAGTGATGCTGGTCAAAAGTAATATCTTTAGAAACTAAAACATTCGCCCCCGGCATTCTTTCATCGTTATTTGGATCTTTNAGTTTCCGCAATAGGAGNCCTGCCTTGAAGGAAGATCTGACAAAAGGNCCACTGGCAACNCCCAAGAANCCTAATTCAATNGCTTTCTCGGCCCANAAGTCGTANAGTTCGGGTTCAGGNAATCTATCNACTGCCAAATGTTTACTTGANGGAGCNAGATACTGGCCGATNGTTAGNAAGTCGACACCAGCATCTCTAACTANCTTCATTGCTTCAACNAATTCTTCATTTGTTTCTCCGACTCCCACCATCAACGAAGATTTTGTGATAATATCTGGNCGCAGTCTTTTGGCTTCCTTTAGAATCTTTATCGATTGGGAAAATGATGCTCTTTTATCNCTAACAATTGAATCTAATCGAGGGACACATTCTACATTGTGAGCAAATACAGACAGAGGACTATCTTTCAATAGGTGTGCTAAGTCATCTAAATCCCCTGCTAAATCTGAACACAGTAATTCTAAAGTCACTTCNGGCTGCCTAATATTCACTTCTTCTATACATTTCTTGTAATGATTCGATCCACTATCAGGTAAATCATCACGGTTCACAACAGTAATTACCGCGTGTCNAAGNTTCATTGATTCCACTGCATCAGCTAGATTTTTTGGTTCNTCAATGTCCAAGGGAGGNGGTGTTTTGATTGACCCAACAGCACAAAATCTACAACCACGGGTACATTCTTGGCCAGCAATCATGAAAGTGGCATCACCACTTGACCAGCAATCGTGAATATTCGGGCATCTCGCCTCCTCGCATACAGTGTGAAGTTTGTTATTCTTTACAGCTGATTTAGTATCGTTGTAAATCTGTTGCTGTTCTCCATTTGGAAGGCTAGTTTTGAACCAAGAAGGTAGACGCTTACGCGTCTTAATCTTTGGACTTTTTTTCGCCATAGGGAGTTGTTTGCCTGAAATATTCCNCCCTCCTCAATCNATCCCATGAGTTGCATATCAAAAAGATGTGCTTGGAGGCGATTTTTAGATTTTTAAAAATTAATTATATTTTTGCTGATTTGATACGAGAATTATTGTATCAATTGATGTAGGCAGGGCTATGTCCAAACCAGTAGTATTAATCACAGGTGGTGGCAAAAGGATCGGAGCAGCTGTATCTAAAAAATTGATGGAGATGGGGTGGTATGTTTTGATTCACGTCAATTCCTCAGTCGAGGAAGCAAGAAAGATAATTTCTGATTTCTCATCTAGTAATGGAAATGTAAGTTGTGGAGATGTTGTTACAGGAAACTTACTAGTTGATTCAGATGTGGACAGATTGATTGCGGATGTAATTAATCATCCTGCAGTAATTGATTCAAACGGGCTATCTGGATTAATACATAATGCTTCCATATACAGTTCTATAGAAATNGATGAAGTAACTCTTAATGATCTAAAAATGAATTTAAAATTACATGTTGAAACACCATTCAAGTTGACCATAGGNTTGAAGGAACAGCTAAAGTCAGCAAAGGGTTGTGTTGTTGGAATGGTTGATACATCACTAGGAAGATCTTGGAAAGGGCTTTCCCATTACACTTCGAGTAAAGCAGCACTAAGACAATTGATGATTAACATGGCAGGCGACTTTCATCCCCATGTACGAGTAAATTGTATTGCACCTGGAGCAATAATTTCTGCTGACTGGGAAGTAGAACATTTTGCTAAAATAATTGAAGAAATTCCATTAGGCAGGTCAGGAAATGTAAAAGATATTGCTAATGCAATATACTTTTTATTTTCTTCACCACACATCTCTGGGCAGGTAATCAATGTTGATGGNGGCTGGAGTTTGAATCAAAAATTAGGCGTATAATTCAAATGATGTCTACATTTCGCATGTTTGCAGGGATGGCTGAGGTGGTCAAAGGCGCCGGGCTTAAGATCCGGTCCCAGATGGGTTCGTGGGTTCGTATCCCACTCCCTGCACCACTTTTTTCAAATCTATATTCACATTTGGCATTTTGGACAGTAGTCTAATCTTCGACCTGATAGTCGAGTATGAACAATTAGCGAACTGCAGGCGTGACATTCAAGTCCATCTCTAGTAAAAACGTAATGTCTTGCTTGATATCTTGTTAACCCATTTTCTCTAAGAGTTTGATATAATTCCTGAGGAACTGTAACTCCTTTCTCATGATAAGCTAGTGCTGTAACATTTATTGCAGATTTAGATAATCTTTCTAGTTCATCATTAGATAATGAACCCGTTTTTCGATACGGATTAATTCCGGCATCGAATAAAATTTCACTACGTAAGTAATTACCAACTCCGGCTAAAAAACCTTGATCAAGCATTAGCCCACTCAATTGCCTTCGAGCGAATTTTGGACTTGATACTTGGGCTAAAACATCGTCAAATTTAACTGACAAATCCGCTACATCAGGTCCTAGTTTAGCAAGATATGGATGTCCCCCTAGTTCCCAAGATTCGAGTATTTGAATATCGGTTGCCGACCATAGTCTTGCAGTTTTTTTATCATTACCAAACAATACTCTAAGAGAACGATTTGTAGGCTTTGGTTTGGTAGTTGAGCGATTTACAGTCCAGAGACCATATAGTTGGTTATGACTATACATCACATAATCGCCAACCGAAATTAATAATCCCTTTGAACGAGCCCTTACATATTCTACTTCTTTGTCGAGAAATAAATGCTCCAAACCTTCTACAGTTTTGTAGTGAAATTCGACTTCAGTCAATGTTTTTCCAACCAATGCTTTCGCTATCCGATTTGCCGCTCTATGAATCTCGGGACCTTCGGGCATAGACTTAACATCATGAACGCGTGTTTAAACAAATGTTTGTTGTTGAAAACGAGGGTAGCGTCTGTATCGACCCATTGAATCTTCTTTGTATAGGAAAATAAAATGCAAAGGGTATTCGGATAAACCCTTACA
>PBXE01000058.1 GCA_002727485.1 Methanobacteriota archaeon
AAATTCTTTCAAATCCGGCGCAGGGTTATCTTTTGCATGTTCTACTCCAAATGCAGTATATCCTCTTTGATGTGAAATGTTAGGCTGAAGATAATTATTCTTTACAGATTTGTCTAGGCTGAAAAATTCATCTCCTCTTTGATATGATTTTTCAATCAAATCTATCGCAATGCCATGGTTTTCTAAGGCAAAAAATCCGATGTCTTTGAGTGAATCTCCAACCATAGAAACGAATTTTTCACGTCTACTTTCATCACCTGAAATGAAGTCTTCAAAATCAATTACTGGAATACTTCTCGGCATGATATCAAATTGCGGAAATACCCACAGTGTTTCAATTCTACGCTAAAAAAATCGCTTATGTGACGATTTGGCTTATTCCACACTTGCGTCACTGTATAATCTTAAAACTACAACTCCTGCTATGATTAGTCCCATTCCAATATATGAGGCAGTGTCAAGTTTCTGGTCGAAGAAAAGCACTGAAACAACTGCGATTGCAGCAATGCCTACTCCAGACCAAATCGCATAAACCACTCCAATTGGAATTGTGTCTAAAGTAAGTGAAAGAAAATAAAATGCAGCACTATATCCTAAAAGCACAATTATCGAAGGCCAAAGTTTTGTGAATCCTTCCGTGGATTTAAGCGAAGAAGTTGCAATAACTTCTGATATAATTGCTAGAATTAGATAAATCCAATTTGACATGACTATCAAAATTAGTCTCGAATCTTCGAAAGGAGACGAATCATTTCGATGTATATCCATATTATGGTAACTAATACTCCGAATGCGCCCCACCATTCAGCATTCTTTGGCGCCTTCCATTTAACTCCAGATTCGATAAATCCAAAATCAGAAATCAAACTCAAAGCAGCGACACACAAGATGAATGCTGTAATTCCAATACCTATCGGCCCGGAGGTGTGTAGGTATGGTACTTCAAATGGAGTTAACCAAGAGAAAAGCCATGAAATTACATACATTAGCATTATTGATGCAACAAGACTGCCGATTACTTTGTTAAATGTAGGAGTTGCCCTGATTACTCTTGATGAGTAAATTCCAAGCATGGACACAGTAATGAAAATAGTTCCTAGCCCAGCCTGAATAATAATGCCTTGAAAGGCTAATTCATACAATATCGATATAGATCCAACAAACATGCCCATGAGTACAGCATAAATCGTCATAAGAGTTGCNGGTTTTTCAGGTCTCATAAATCCAAGAATAAGTGCAACTACAATTCCGCCAAGCATTCCACCCCAAGTCAAACCTGAAATAACCGATGCATTGCCTGATGCAATAGCATCAAGTGAAACATAAATTGAAACAAGTGCAGATATAGCGACTACTCCAATAAGGTATGATAATTTGATTATCGTTCCTTGGAATGTCATTGTATTATGGCCAGTTATATTCGCCCAGAAATTCTGGGTCATTATAGGATTACTAGTGGTATAACGCATCTTTATCAAGACGGCTAACAAGAGGCCCTTTGTCAAACTTACGCAAAATTTGCTTTACTCAAGTTGTTCTTGATAGTAATTAGCCAACTGTTCCATACTCCANCCTTGGTCAAGATATGCTTGAATAGTTTCTCTGTCCCATCCAGGACATTTTGCCAAGTCCTCGTCAGTGATTTCGTAAGAGTCTTGTTCCGGGATTTCTTTTTCTCCGGTGCTACTTCCGTCAAGTACTGGCATTGCCCAAGATTCAGAATCAGTGGTAGAATCAGAGCTTTGAGCCAACATCATCTCTTGTTCTTCAATTGAGACTAAATCTTTTGCAGATTCTGCTTTCGACTCTAATTGTTTTAGAACAATAAATGCCCCCAAGGCTAAAATTGCAGCACATAGCATAATTAGTAACATTGTTGAACTGGAGTCCTCATTTTCACCCTTGCTTTTTTCGGCAAGATTCAGTCTTTGAGAATTAGAACAACCTTCAGTATCTGTTGGAGTACCTGCTGGAGTATCTGGACATATATCTGCATCATTTAGAATTCCATCACCATCTTCATCTCCAACAGGATCAATGGTTTGGTTATCCGAATTATTATTCACAGGTTCAATGCCACCCAAATCACAGCCTAAGGCTTCAGATTCATTAACACCGTCTCCATCAGCATCTGCCTTGTTAAGGGCGTCAAATGGAGTAACTGTGATGGCATTATTGTCTAAGGCTGTACTTTGCGCCCAAGCAATTTCAACATCGTCTCTAACACAATCGCCATCAGTGTCTATCAAAAGTGGATGTCCACCTTGAATATACTCAACCAGATTGCTTAGCCCATCACCATCAGCATCATACATATCTTCTGTGATTCCAGAATCTAGGACTCGCTTGGTACGATTTAGACCGTTAGGAACTTCCCACTTGTCTATCAATCCATCTTGGTCAGTATCAGTAACATTATCCAAACGATTCCAGTCATCATTCCACGCATCTTTGTAAATTTGCGCTATTACTTGTGAATGGATAATAACACCCATNTCNCTATTTNTATTCATTGCTGANCTTCCAAGATTTATTGATGAAACTAAAACGCTCNCNTCATCAACAATTATTCCCTTATTGTGAAGTTTGGACACATCATCATCTTCACTCATAACGATNGCTGAGGCGTCTAAACCTTCGNTTCCATTCCATTGTTCATTTAGTANATCAACAATATCTTGGTCATCATCATCCAAATATGCTCCGTTGATAATTAGTCTAANTGAGACTCCTCTAAGGGCTGCTTGNTAAAGTGAATCAATAATTGGACTCTGCTGACCCCAACCCCAATTCCAATCTACATCAAGTGTTTGTTGAGATAGAACCACTTCATTGTAAGCACTATCAATCAAGTTAGTAATGCCAGTTATGCAATTATCTGGGCAAGTTAGTACTTCTCCAGTTACATCAACTGAATAAGATGCTGCAGTTCCACCACTACCAGGTGAGTTAACACCCGGCATAGTCCAATCAGAAGGAGCGTCAGAAGGCGAATAGGCTGTGATATAGGATGACTGAGTATTAGTGTCAAATTCCATTTGCTGTAGTATAATTTCAGCTAAATCTTGATTTTCAATTAACACACTCCATTCGACATTTCCTCTAACTCCAGGGGCAGGAACAGATGAAGGTTTCCAATTTCCTGATGACATCCAAACACTGTTTCCGTCTCTAACTGCGACTTTACTGTGGATGAATCTATATGTTTCCTCAGACTCTCCTCCAAACCAAAATACTTCTGCACCAGCATTGTCAAGTTCACTTGCGAATCCATACTGAAGTTGCATGTCGCTATATGACCAAATATTACAGTCACACCCCTGATCTAAGACAACCTTCACTTCAACACCATTAGATGCTGCATTCATCAATGCCTGAACCAGCCTTGGTTCTTGCATTTGGTANAGATGAACTTGAATTGAGTTTGTTGCTCCTTCAATCCAATTTAGTAAGTCNAGAAGTCCATNTTGNGGGCCAATAAGTGGAGTAATNGTACTCTGGCCGCTGAACTGATTATCAATACATAAGTTGCTAGCACCAAGAACACTCCATCGATAGTTCCAGTCAGATGCAGANTCNGTATCTGGAAGGTAATTACANCCGTCNCCTCTAACNTANACAATCAAGTCGATTCCNCTNGTAGGTGGGCTNACAGATTCACCATTCCAGTCACTTGAATCAGTAGGTCCATTGTCATATACAATAGAATCGGAAATNANGCCACNGGCATCTAAAATTCTAATCGATGCGCCAGAATCAGGAATTAGCATATTTTCTCCTAGTATTTCATTAAACGAATAGTATTCTATCCAGTCCGAAGTAATAGGTGATGATTCACTAACCCATATTCCAACAGCATCGTTAGCCAAAACTACAGAATTTCCAGAAGGAATAGTTAACTGTCCAACTGTGTATGAATTGGTATTTCCTCCGGAAGTAACTTCAAAACTCCAACCAGCGAGATATCCTATTTTATCACCGATATTTTTGATTTCAACAAATTCTGAATTACTTACGTCATCATTACTTCCTTCAGACATCAGTCTAGTGAAAATTATATCACCGGCCACAGAAAGGCTATTGAAATCTGGATTCTCTTGGGCAGGGGTGCTCCACGGAGATTCAATCCACCCCTCAGATGTACGAATCTTGGATTTACAAGCAGTATTCTCTCCGACAGGAATTACTTCAATTTCTTGGCCATCAGGATTGAATAGTGTAATATTGTGCTGATTCATAAGTAATGAATTATCAAATCTTACAAGCCCATATTCTCCACTTGCCAAGATACTACTTTCATTATTCATGCCGCTTAGATTTTCGAGATTAAAGTCATTGACGTTTCCGAATCCTTGTATGAATTCACGATTGCCTAGAGATGTATCAATTCTCCATCTACTGAGGTTAATATCAGAGGAATCATTGTTGTGAAATTCGATCCAATCGTAGTCTGAGGCTGATGAACAAGAAGCCATGAATTCAGTGATCCGCAGGTTATTTGAATCAGCGTATTGAGGCCACTCTGGATTAACTTCACCAGGTGTTGGCCAAACAGACTGCACCCATCCTGTCATGGAGTTAGCAGTCGTCATAGCATAACCGGAATGGCTAGTTCCNGGAGCGACTAGTGATTCTGCTTCGATAGTTTCGTTCCAGCCAATAANATCAACAATNGAATCATATGAATCTACCAATGTTATGACATCTGGTACTGTATTCTTTAGAGAAAATGAACTGGTTCCATTCAGTGAAATAAGTGCAACCTCACCAGGCTGGATAAGAGTATCAGATTGCAGAGGCAAATCTACGGCATCAATGACGAAGTTTCGATTATTGGCTTTTAACTTCCACCCATCAATATTAACAACATTTGAGTCATTATTGTAAATTTCAATCCATTCGCCATCTGGCCAAGTTTGAGTGTCTGCACCTACAGGGTTTGGGTAAATTTCGCTAAATACAAGGTCGCTAGAGGATACTGGTCCTGTTCCAGGTTCAGGTTGACCCGGAGTAGCCCATGAAGATGGAGTCCATGGATTGGTAGGACTCGAATCTCTAATTAGTGAAGTGTTTAGTCCATAATCGTTGGAATACCAAGCAACATCAGTAATAGTTTCAGTTGGGTCAAAAAGAATTAGATGATCATAATAATCCCAAAGTCTGGTTTCACCAACAAACTGAACTAATCTCCTTCCATCCGGGTCGATATTAGTTGCACCTTGGGTACTATTGAATACTAGACTTCCNGGGTCCAAGAAGGTAACATTGCCCATTCCATCGACAATCTTCCANCCAGTNAAATCAACACTTGAACTACCAGTATTGTGGATTTCAATCCATTCCCCATCCGGGAATGAAGTTCCGTTTGTGTATGAATGAGGCATTAATTCTGTAAATCTAACATCTCCTGGAACTGGTGATAACTGTTCAATAGGTAACGGATTAGTAGCATTCAAACTTGGATAAGATGAATAAAACATACTTTGAGTANCATAATCATATGATANTGAATAACCGTTTACTGTATCTGTCCANGAAACCGAATGGGTAATGCTTCCATTCGGGAACTTAAGATGTAACTGTTCTGCTCCGTTGTTCAAAACTCCTGAATTTGACGAACCATTAATTGCAATAATTCTAGTGTGGCCTCCTGCAATATGGAATGTTTCGGGCACAGACAAATCCGAATCGATCAAGTGTGTTTCATCCATGTAAATTTTATTCCCTGCATTATCTTCGATATACCAACCTGATAAATTAATCACTTCAGAGCCAGTGTTTAGTATTTCGACCCATTCACCGCCAGGCCAAATATCGCTGTCATCTGAAGGCCAAGGATTTGACATGACTTCATTNATTTTTAAGTCGGAAACAACAATTGTAGGTCCGCCAGTTGCAGCACCATCGTTATCTCCNCCAGGGGTAGTATTATTGGTTGCAACCCAGTAATTCGTTGCACCATTTGGATCTTCTTGTAAGCTTGTACCTGATGGCGAACTACTCGAGAAAGACCATGAGGCAACATCTAGTTGAGTACCTGAGGAATCAAACAGAGTCATGTTATCATTTTTATTTGACATGTAGAACATTGAATTCGGCATACCATTCCTAGCAATCACCATGTAATCACCTGGAGCGATAGTCCAAGAATTTGAATCATTAGGGTCATAATCTACAATTGTTGTTNAATTGAAAATCATTTGCTTTTGTACTTTATTTTCAATATACCAATCTCTAACATCGACACTAGTAGTTCCATTATTGTAGATCTCAATCCATTCGCCACCAGGCCATGCTGCGTCATCTGCTCCATTCGGNTTCGGTAAGGCCTCGTTAAGACAAATATCGGATAAACATGCTATTGACGATGAATTTTGGGTACTTTGAGGTGAATCTAAAAGTTCATCATTCACGGTGAATAAAGGCATTATTGCTGAAATAAACATTAGTAATACAAGCGCTAAAGATAATTTGCGTGGGTGCATAATAACTCCTCTACAGGTTGGGGCGGTTGGTCAAAGGGCATATCACTTTTGATTTGCGACATCAATCATAGGAAACCGAAGGCATCGCTTGCTTGATGGAATGTATAAATCATGATTGGAACGATTATAATTCCCATTCCATGACTCCTTCTTATTCCAATTCTAGGAGGTAATAAGCCGATTATTGTACCTATAATCAATACACCAATGCCAATAAATCCTGTGGTAAACCACACTAGGGCGGCTACGAAGATAATTACTCCCATTACCATCTGCTGTAATGGAATCGCAGCGTGTAATCTAAGCATACCTTTTCCGACAATTTTCATCAGTGGCATTGCCATCATTCCCGCAGCAACAGTAACCGCAATCAATCTAATGAAATCAGCAGTAGGTTCAGCAGATGACCATGTATCAATAGGNTACATCATCTTCAAGGCTAGNGTTGCTCCTGAACGAGATCGACCGATAATGTACAGGAATCCAAGAACCATTACAGTAACAGCGGTATTAACTGCAGATAAAATTGCAATAACTTCCAAATCTTGTTTTGTTTGGGGCCCTTCACTACCTCCTTCAGCCTCAGCCATGGCTATTTCAAGCAACTCTTCATCTGAAAGTTCTGTTAATCTTCGNGTTTCCCAATCCATTCCATAGCCTTCTTTTCCTTGTACTTTAGCGGCTACATTTCTGCCACCCATGACTAGAACAGTTGCTTGNGATGCAGTCATTCCTGGTANAACACCCATAGATGCTCCNGCAACACCTGACCAGAAACAAGGTACTACCAGAGGGCGAACAGGTGGCAATGTCCAATTTTCCTTTTGCGGTGGNATATGGGAAGTTGTGGCGTAAATATCGAGTAGATTAGCTATGCCAAAAAGACCAGCAAGACTTGGCAGTAACAGGCTAGCATCTGGAATTCCAACCGGAGAACGGGCAGGTAGACTAAATACGGCCCAGCCATAGAAACCAGAAAGTAAGAAAAATCCAGTTGCTGTGAGGAATCCTGCAAATCTTGAATCTGTTCCGAGCANATTTCTTGATGCCTTTCTCATCCATTTAGGCCAATCAAGCCTTGTTGTTTCAGTTGCTAGAAGAAGGAAGGAAATACCTAGAAGTAAGAAGAAGATGATGTTTCTAAGGTAGTCATACCAACCTAATTCATCACCGAATGCAATTCTTGCTACAATGATTAACGGTAGAGATAAGAATAATCCCAACTGNGANCCTCTTGCTGACCAAGCAACACCTCTTGCNGCATTGCCTGAAAGCAGCATTCTGTGACCGGGGAGAAGTGACAACGCTGTATCTCCATCGGGTGCGCCTAGTAATGCTGAAGGAATATAATTCAGGAAAGTGTGTACTGTGCCAGTTGAAACAATTATCGCAGCAACTGCTGAAAGAGGAATTCCCCAATCTAAGAATATCGGGGATANTGCTAGAAGAATTAATGCGACATTGTTNACGTGAAAACCAGGAATTAAGCCAGTCATTGACCCCATTGCAACTCCAAAGAAGAGTGCGAATAGTAACCATCCGAGGTCGATAAAATATGCTTCAAACATTTGTTCACCTCAATCTGGACTGTTTGGATTGGTATCTTCTTCAATTTCAAATCTATCATTCGATCCGTCCCCATCAGTGTCTGCGTTGAATGGGTTGGTTCCATAACTAGATTCCAAGTCATCAGATAATCCGTCTCCATCACTGTCTTTAACATCAGCACTAATCAATTGGAATATTAAAGAAATTGAATTTACATCCTCGATTTGCATCATTCGGCCTGTCCATGTCATGGAAGTGCCGTTGTGAAGAGAATCAGTTCCTATACTATTTGTTCCAGCCGTAGACAACCCAATACTTTGGTTGGTGCCCTCTCTTTGTAGCCACCAATTGCCATCCTCATCTTGTACTGCCATACCATTGAGATTTACCATTTGATTTCTCGAATATCCCCATTGTGTTGCTCCGTCATCCCACAAGAGATTTTTAGCACTAGGTACATCACCTACAACATATTCATGAACTTGTAATCTAATTCNCATATCTTCATCATCCCATGTGACAGAAACATTGGCTACAATTTCCTGCCCTGCTTCAAGCCATTGGGTGGAGGTTTGAGCNGGGAAAGTTGCTGCAATAGTTGTCTGTCCGGGAACATATCCTGAAGAGTCAACAAAATATCCATTCACATCTTCAACCGATGGTTCAATTGGATATTTGATGTACGCACTTAGAGTATATCTCTGACTAGGATTATTGATTAAGTCTGTTGGACTACCAGATAATAATGCTAGCAAACTAACAGTGGTTTCACTACCGTCTAAATTACCACTAGGTGTTCCTTCATTTGCATTTACGCACCAAGTAGATTCTGCTTCTGACCAAATAAGTCTTCCTTGGACATCATGGAAAGTATTGTGCCATGATGAATTAGCAGATGAATCAATATCCGATTGACTTGGAACTAGACATATTTTGGTTCCACTGGGTCCTCTTAGCATCCAATCATTGTTATTTATCTCAACATATCCTGCGATATTGACTAAATTACCAGATTGATAACTCCAAGTTGATTCAGCACCCCAATCTAATCTAATAATGTCTACAGGATGGTTTCTGTCAACAAGTATTTCAGGTCCTTGGACAGACATTACCCAATTCATATCTCTTTGATTATAGGCTATGGTTCCAGTAACTTGTATCTTAGATGAAGACTCTATCCATTCACCAACATTAGAACGAATATTTAGTTTGATTTGATGCTCAGAATTCCCATATGAAGGGTGATCTCTAAGATCAGCAGTAACGAACATTTCATCTGGTGGAATTGATTCTCCAATGTATCCAGTTAGAGAAATAACTTCATCGACATACTTGTCCGGCTCTCTTGCAACATCAGCAATTCCTAATTCAATAACATCCGGCAAGTCATCTTCACTCCATTCCATTGCTCCTGAACCAGTAGCAATCATGTAGATATTACCTTCATACTCCATNACTTGGCCGGTTATTACAACATTGGTGCCTATCGGTGGAATTTCAGCAGGACGACTCCATCTAGCNTCGACTACATCTGTTCCATCAGAAACAATTACGTGGGTCTCCCAATCTCCAGAATTCCAGGGGTCTTCTCGCCATGAAATAATTTCACCTTCAACTTTAACAACCTCATTTTTGTATTCAACNAATTCATCCATATCTATAATNTCAGGTTCTCTAATCATGGCATAATAGTTCAGAGTTGCTACAAGGAAAATTGCTAATGCAAACATTACCCACAGTTGCTGTCCACGAGTTGCAGGGTCGTCGTCTGTAATTTTATTCATTATGCTCTTGAGCACGTCCGCCATGTATCTCTCGAATCGAACTCAACGCATAGCCATTTTGGAGATAGTGCTAGAAATAAAATGTCANTTTTACGCGTCCTTTTTAACTGAAGAACTGAAGCACTGTTCGGGATGGACATGCGTGATAGGGTCATTCGTGATGAAATTCACAGNGATATTCTAGTTCCTAGTAGCCATGCCAAGATTATCGACACGCGCGAATTTCAGAGACTTCGCTCAATACAGCAATTATCTACTTGCGAATATGTTTTTCCAGCAGCGACTCATAACCGATTTTCGCATTCCTTAGGTGCTTATTATCTCGCTAAAGAATTGACCTTTTCTATCAATGAAGTTCAACCAAATACAATTTCAAAAGAAGATGCAGAGTTAGTTCATCTTGCGGCATTATTGCATGACATTGGACACCCTCCTTATTCGCANTTACTTGAGACNCCNGAAGTTTTTGCAACATATCATTCCCACGANCATTGGGGTCGGCTTTTACTTGAATCCGAGAATACGGAAATTGGGGCTGCACTTCGAGAAGTTATTGGAGATAAAAGATTGAATCGTTTATTCGCTTTGATGGATGGTCAGAATGAATGTGATGGAATTGAAATTCCACCTTTCATGAAGGAGATAGTTTCATCTCAATTAGATGTTGACAGAATGGATTATTTGGTCAGAGACCAAGCCAATACAGGCGCTCAGATTGGGGGTTTTGATATCGCCAGAGTTTTTAGAGCGCTTAGGGTCGGTGAAANTGGTCATTTTTATGTCAAAAATTGGGGNTTGCCTGCTATCGAGGCATACCTTGTCACACGTTATCACATGTACAATCAAGTTTACTTCCACAAGGTAAATATGCTTACTCAAAATTATTTAGTTAAGATGTTATCAAGAGCGAGAGTATTAGCTATGAATGGGAAATTGGAGATAGATGGGAGGCTAAGAAATATGCTTCTAAATGAAAATCTTAATNCTGTAGAATATTCAGAATTAAATGATTCACANGTCAAAGTAGCACTTCCTGATTGGGCNGNGCATGATGATGAAATTCTTTCTCTATATGCTGAAAAGTTACTTTCACGAAAGAATTTCCATAAATCTATTCGAATAGATACTCTTACCACAGAAATGGTTGAAATCATCAAGCAACGTTTGGAAGATTTAGTACAGTCTAAAGGTTATAATCCTTCAATACACGTTCTTTACGCTAGAATTTCAAAGCGAGGATACATGCCATATGAGCAAGGTATAATTTTAGAAGACGGGAGGGATGCTGCTGAACACTCCTCTATGATTAGATCTCTATCTCAACCTAATGAAAGAGCACTAATTTTCGTACCCGAAGAGATTAGAGACGAAATTGAAACTACTGTTAGAGATTGGATAAAGCCGGGACAGTCTTCACTTTCACAGTTTGACTGATGATAAGGTTCAACAGTAAGGTCTTCTACGGCCAGCATACGGGCCTGTAGCTTAGTTGGTTGGAGCACCCGGCTCATAACCGGGGGGTCAGGGGTTCAAGTCCCTTCGGGCCCACCAAATTCAATATTTTCAAAAAGGCCAATACAGGCGGTTTTTTTCATCCATTTACCCACAATGGTTATGAGTGGTGCTTGAGTGGCATGTATGATAGGTGAGACTGTGTCTATGTTCAAGCGTGCATCCTTCCTTTTAGCCTTATACATATTTTCGATGTTATCTGTAGCGACTCCTGCAGCCGCTCAAATACCTACTGCGGCAATTTCAGTTACATGTGCTCCAATCAATATCAACGTTGAAGTTAAACCTGGTTCTACGTATTCTGGTTTTACAACTTGTACTGCAAGTAACCCAACTCAATATCAAGAGAAGATNAGTATCATCGTTACAAGTGATAACCTTGCTACTGCTGCTCCTGGTGANATGTATATCGGAGGCGGCCAAGATGTTGACTTCCAAATTTCTGTACGTGCAACACCGTACATGGCCATGCAAAGCCGTACATTATCGGTTTCTGCAACAGTGCAAGAAATACAGAGTGCACCACCGCCNAATTCTGCATCTTCACAAAACAATATGATTGTTAACATCCTACAATATTCTCTAGTNCAAGTTGAAGCAGTTGAGCCATTCGTNCAACTAATGCCTAAGACTGATAAAAACTTCGAGTTTAAGGTTTACAATTTAGGTAATCANAAAGATTTCATGAAAGTAGGTGTTACTGAATCNTACAGAGAGGAACTNGAGGAAGCAGGATTTACTATTAACTTGCCTTCAGTTAAGGTTCAAATTGATGCTATACCAACACCAACTAACGTTAGAGTTCAAGCAAGNACTCCTAAGACCCAAGGATGGAGNGACGCATACCACGTACTAGATTTCTATGCTGAGTCTGAATTCGCTTGTAATAATGGTGGATGTATTAGAGAATCTCAAATGATTACTGTTTACGTTCGTGGAATTTATCTACCTGGATTTGAATTAGTTCCTGCTCTTTCAATGGTTGCCTTAGCAGCAGCTGTTGCTGGAAGACGTTACCTCTCGGATGANGAAGAAGAATTCGAAGAGGAGTGGAGAGAATCTGCNCCTGGNATTTGACCTGACNTTNTACAAGTAGTCAGCAAATAGTCAGTTTNTGATGCTGGCAGGCGTTTAATTCATAACACAAGCACTATGTCCTAAGCATGGAGACGGCAACTATGGCTGGATTACTTGATAAGGCAAAGGCGACTAGTGACACAGAAAAAAAAGAAGATAAAACTTCCAAAGACAAGTCGGGTGGACTTCTGTCTAAAGGTTCTCCTGCTAAAGTGGTTACAACTACCACAGTAACAACTACAGAGACTTTGGTTGATGGTAGTAATGATACTGCGCGAATCATAGGAATGGTAGGCTGGGCGATTATTCTCGTAGGTGCGATACTTTCCCTACAGGGCGGCGGATTTGGATTTTTAGTTGTACTAGTTGTTTTAGCGATTGGTATTGGTTCGATTNTTCAATCACAAAGAATGACTGGAAATGTTTCTCAAACTAAAATGATCATTTCTATTGCAGTTGCTGCAATTATTGCTATTGGACCATACGCTGCTGTTATGATTGTTCCTTCTAATGCTTCAATGGCAGTTACTGAATTGTCAATTAATGAGGAAAATAACGAAATTTCCTTCTTAGTGAGAGGAAGTTTCTCCGAAGCAAGTGCCGAAATTTATGTCGATGGTGAATCTGTTTGGACTGGCGATAAAGAAATGGATAATGATGTTGCTAGATTTAAGGTGCCAATCTCTTCAATATTTGATGGAAATGCATTGGATTATCGAGCGCAACAAGTCAAGGAATATACAATCACAGTATCCTCTTCGGATGGACAACAAAAATCTATCCCAATAGATAACGATATGATGACTAGAGAAGTTCAAGATGCTGGTGTAAGAATTACCGAGGTTCTAGTTACTAACGCAGGAGGTACTCAAACAACTACAGATGGAATTACTGTTGAAGCAATTGTTGGCCTGTTTTCTCCTAATGAGGAAGCACAAGATGGTGGAGAACATAGTGTTACAAATTTAGCACTCATTCCGGTATCTTCCGATTATACTTTCCAATTAAAAGTCAAGAAAGGTAGTAGTGTAAAGTACACCATGAATACAATCTCAGTCGACGGCTTGGACGCAACATGGACGAGTTCTATGAGTGGTTTACAAAGTGGTAAGACTAGTGGATGGCTTGGAATGCCTGGCACAGCTCAGAATGCACTTAACACTGAATATCTTCAAAAAGATGATTTCTATGATGGAGATGGTTGCTATACTTTCGAGATAACTGTAACTAATACCTTTGTACCTACTGGAGGTAGTACAACAGTCACTTCATCAGATTCTTGGAATCTTGACTGGAGCGAAACCGACTCAGGCGATAATGGTGAAATGACCACTTGTTGAAGTATCAAATATTGACACTAGTCTTCTGACTGTTCTATTGTNTCTTCGTCTTGAACTTCTTCAAAATCTTTCTCAATAATTTCTGTTGTTTCATAGTTCCTAGCATTCTTTCTCGTGAATGTTATTGTTCCTATAATGATGATGAGAAGTATAGTTGCATAAACGATAATTGGAGCGTCTTCAGTTTCTTCTGCATCCTTGAAAGAAATTTCAGCAGAAGTAGCACCGGATGCACTAGTCAAAGAATCAGCCAGAGAATTGAACCCTGTAGGAATTAGTGCCTTACAAGTCAAAGCCTTGTTACCAGAAGCGTTAGCCCACCAAGTAGTAGGGATCTTCTTTGTTTCATCGACTTCAAGACTTACCAACAATGTGGTTGTATCGGCAAGATCTTCACCTTCATAGCATCTAATATTGGTAGTGACAGGAGCATCACCAGTGTTACTAACAGTCACCATTACGCCAAGCCCCTTATTTGCAGTACCTGTTGTATCTTCAGGTACTACTGAATCTATTGACACAAATGGAAGTGCGATTGTTACTTCATGATAAGGTGTCATTGGAGCAGGGTCGATCATGACATCATAACCATGACTCCATGTTGTAGTTCCACCATTTAGTGTTATTAGAATCTCAGAATCTTCTGTTGAGTAAATACCATCNCCATTGACCCATTCAACAATTCTTCTTGATTCGGAAACACCTAAGTCGATTTTTCCAGTTTCATCNAGAATATTATCTCCAGTATGCCCNCTGTTGTAGCCTAATCCTTCATAGTGNACAGTTGCTCCNGCATCCATTAAATTGGTTTGAATAACTCTTTGTGATAATAATCTAATCCAAGCATCTGTGGTGCCACCGGTACCAGTCATTGATTCAGTATCATATGAGATGGTAGCTGAATCATGAACAATGATATCCTCGTCTGTTCTACTACCTAGGATGGAACTTGTCTCAATGGTCATTGATGTGCCATTATCAACATTAATTGGTGCACTCCCAATCAATGTACTATTCATCACATTACAAGAACCAGAACACAATAAATCAGCACCCATTAACTGACCACCCATCGAATTGAATGTTCCATCAATCGAAAGTTCAAATGATGCGTCCCCTTTCCAAGAAAGACTTGAACCTGATTGATTAATGTCTTCAGCATGTACTGTTTGTATTACGCCATTAACATCACGTGTCTGAATTGATGAGATCTCAGGTAAGATAAAGGAATATATTTCGAAGATAATGTCGAACGGATTTCCATCGAAGTCCATATCAATCTCTACTTGCTCTTGATTCGAAACATTCGTCTTTACNCCGTTTATTGTAACATTACAATTTTGAGTAGTGAATAGGTCGAAATTGATAATTAATTCACCCGAACCGGTTAAACCGCCAAAATCAGCGTGAATGATACTAGCATTATCAACACGTAATGCAGCATTAAGATTCTCACCAGTCAACTCTCCATATAGGTCTAATACACCACCTTCTTGTACGGTTATTGATGAACCTTCAGAAATTGTAATGTCTCCATTGATGGTCAAAGTAGCATCATTGGCAACTATCACATCACCATCAAGAGAACTATTTGAGGACCAGGTTTCACTAACTGTAATTGTGTTAGTTGAACCATCACTTTGAGGATTTGCNGATCCAATACTCAAACTGGAAAGGCTGGTTAAAATCAGTAAGATTGTAATAAAAAATACTCTTCGCATGTAAGTTACTTCAAGCACCTATTCATCAATGCTTCTCCTACATGAATGTAAAATTAGTGATTAATAGGGGACGTCTTTCCAACCAATGGCATATCCAATAAGATTGAAAGAGCGATGAAGGATTGGAGTGATTACTATAATTATCAACATTGGAACAATTAAATCGATAGAAGAAATCAANGAATCTCCGAGGAATAATTGACCCCAAAGGAATACCATTATTGCAAATGGTAATGTNTCTAATAGCGGTGCTTTTGAGGATACTTCACCNTCCCGCTTCAGCCCCCGTCTTCTTTTNATGAAAGATCCAGTGCTATCTCCTAGTAAACAAGCAAAACCTAAAAATGTGCCTAGAATGAATGCAGATACAAGGTCGTTACTGACATTGAACCATGAATTTTCTGAACCAGTTAGTGGGTGGGCAAAAATACTTGGTTCTATATTGGAGGGGACGTCACCCATTAGTGCGACAATAAGTGTGCAAAGTAATCCTGAGGTGATAGAACCTCCTATCAGACCATTCCAGGTTTTGCCATCACCCAGTATCCTGTTTCCATCTTTCCAGTTTTTACCTCCGTCGATTGGCCAAGGACCATATCCAGTTTTTGGAAGCCACTTGCCCCACATCATAGCAAATGTATTTGCCAGAAAACCAGGCAAATAGAGCCACAAAGTCATCAGGCTAAGTGAAAGAACTCCTAAGTCTAGGGCAACATCATTGACATTATCCATATTCACCCCTGCATTGGAAGGCTCTTAACATTTGACGAGTCTTGTAACTTGAATGTCGCGCATAGATTATCAAGTGGATGCTATGAAGAAGTAATATGGCGGGGAATTCGGTTTTGGTTGTCGGTGGCGGGGGAAGAGAACATGCTTTATGCATGAAACTCGCACAATCCAGCAAGGTATCCAATATTCACTGTTGCCCTGGTAATGCAGGGACGGAAATTATTGCTACCAATCATAATGTCCAAGCATCAGATGTTGATGGTATTGTAAATTTATCAGTAAATCTTGGCATAGATTTGGTTGTTGTAGGTCCNGAAGCCCCTCTTTGTGAAGGTTTATCAGAAAAGTTATCGGAAACAGGTATTCCATGTTTTGGACCCCATTCTGAATTAGCAAATCTAGAAGGTTCGAAACTTTTCGCTAAAGAAATCATGAGTACAGTTGGTGTCCCAACAGCTGGATATCATGTACTGTCTAANGATTCCGATGTAGATTCTGCATTGGATGAATTTTCCGAAAACCCTTGGGTTGTAAAGCGAGATGTTCTAGCCGGAGGAAAAGGTGTTGTAGTAACTACAAATAGACAAGAAGCCAAAGACTTCATTCTACAATCAATAGAAAGTGATGGCAAGGTTCTGCTTGAGGCTTTTTTACCAGGTGAGGAAGCAAGTATGCTAGTTGTAATGGACGGTTCAGATTTTGTCTGCTTNCCTGCTAGCCAAGATCACAAAAGAGCATACGATGGTGATGAAGGCCCAAACACTGGCGGCATGGGAGCATACTGTCCGGCACCAGTGGTTACTGCCGATGTGAAGCAAAAAGCAATATCTCGCATTGTAAAGCCCATGCATAATTATTTGTCCAATCTCGAGATACCTTACCGTGGTGTTCTTTATGTTGGGCTCATGATTACTGAAAANGGCGACCCAAATGTTGTTGAATTTAATGTAAGATTCGGCGATCCAGAATGTCAAATAACTCTGCCGTTAATCAAAACAGACTTGTTCGATATTCTTTACTCAGCATCTTTAGATAAATTATCCTCTCTTGAGGTTGAATTCTATCAAAAGTATGCTTTAACAGTAGTCTTAGCATCTGAAGGTTATCCTGCCAAACCTGTTAAAGGAAGAAGAATTCTTGGGTTAAATCAACAAACTTCAGATGATTGCTGGGTTAATCATGCTGGAACTGGAGTTGATGAGAAAGGAAATATTATTTCTACAGGAGGTAGAGTATTGTCTTGTAGTGCTGTAGGAGATTCAGTTTATGACGCGGCAATTAAGGCTTATCGGATGATGGATTCGATAACTCTTGAAGGCTCCCACTTTAGAAAGGATATTGGTTATAGAGCATTGTGATTGATTCGGCGCATATTTTAATGTTGAAAAATACCTTTTAAAGCCCGCAAAATCAAAGTACTGCGCTAATAATCGAGGTTAATCGGTAGCGTCACCATTAAAAGAGGTTCTAAAGTGGCGAAGACGCCTCAGCCTTTAGGCTGTCGCGAAAACAACACAGAGGGAAAGAAAATGGAAGAAAAAATAGGTAGTCCGCGAACCGCGCCGGCACCACTGCTGGGATGGCTAATTGCCCCCCTAGCAGTTTTGCTTGCTATCGCAGCCATCAAAGTCGTAGGCATGGACTTCGACTTGAATCAAGAAAACTTGATGCCGATGCTAGTTATCGTCATCGCTGGAATATTAGGTACTGCGCCTCGTATCCTGAAAANCAATGATTTGANTCNTTACGGTTCCCCAACTATTTCCCTCGCAACACTCGGTGTTGCCATGGTTGGGCACCAAGGTATCACTCATCTTACCGACTNGGGTGCATTCACTGCATTACAATTTCTCGTAGTTACTTTTGTAGTATACTTTTTTGATTCGAGAAGCAGATTNGAATGGTCTACAGTAACTGTNTTTACCGCAGTTGGTATNAATCTAGGGATGGTTGCAGCAAATTTCTACAATCCTGAACTGGTCACTATATTCGAGAGNTCGGAAGGTAGTTTTGTCTCAACNCTNAACCTGCAAAGNCAGGCNCTNGGATACATATTCTTCAGTTATCTGATGATATTTGTTTTGATTGGCCTACTAGTTGCTGTNCTGACTAGAGGAATATTGAATCCTGAATCNGAGGAAGGTTGGTTTAGNAACATTAAATCTGTAGATTCTNCATGGAATAAGTCAACNCTNCCATTACAAATTGCTTTACTAGTTTGGATTTTGGCTCACATCGGAAGTCTNTGGCACTTTGATTCTGTCTCTATGGCAGACAAACTAGGAATAACTAGCGTTGAGGGTTACCACGGCCACTTCGGATTCTGGGCAGCATTTTTCACCGGAATTATCTCCATAATAGTTGCTGGAATGGTTGCTGAGAGATGGTATACAAGAGCAATGTTCATTGGTTCAATGTGGTCTCTATACCAAATATCATCCTGGTACGAAAGAGGAATGTGGCAAGCAGAACAACTCGATGGGACNTGGGGNGCACTGATTTGGCTAGGTATTACCTTCTTCATATGCGTAGGAATCTACATGATTTCAACACATGAGAAATGGGGTGGATGGTCAAANAAAGAAGACCATGAGATAAGTGGTGCAAGGAAATTTTGGAACGCTCATTGGGCAAGCATAATGATCGGAATGGCATTCTTCTTCGGTCTTGTGATTCGTATGCAGTGGTATGTTGTACCTTCAATGAATGCTTATGGAACTGGAAACTGGGACATGACTGGTGGTTCTGACCCTTGGTACATGAAGCGTGTAGTCGACTACATTATTGCTAATGAAGCACATTTGATTATCGATGCAGACCGTTCATACCCCCTTGGCGGAGTCAACCCAAGACCTCCATTATTTACTTGGTCAATCGCCATTGTATCGATGCTATTAGAGCCTATGTTGGGTGATGATGCTGTATGGTATGCAATGCTTGGACTTCCTGCAATTTATGGTGCTTTAACCATATTCCCAATTGCAACAATTGCTAAAGATCACTTCGGTAAGTCCGCAAGTGTTGTTGCAGCATGGTTAATCTCTTTCATGCCAGCNCACGTTAGCCACTCAACTTGGGCTCTAGCAGACCACGATGCTTTNGTNATGCTATTCATCTCACTAGGTTTCATGTACTGGATGAAAGCAGTGAAGTTTTCTGGTTCAGAAAGACTTTCTCGAACTTCTTCACCTAAATTATCTGCGATATTCACATCGTTTGGAGTAGTTGCTCGCGAGAGAAAGGCTGCAATGTCTTTTGCGATTCTNGCAGGTGTATCTTTTGGTGTTGCTTCACTTGGTTGGAAAGGTTTCGTAGTCGGTCCGAGTATTCTATTCTTAGCGTATTTTGCTCAAGTAGCATTGAATATGTTTAGGAGAAGAGATTCAACAAGTATCAATGCTTTGTTCTTGACTATGTTGGGAGTTAATCTATTGATGGCTATACCATTCTATGGTCATCCACAATTAGATCTTATCTTCGATGGAACGGGTCTTCAACCATTCCTGTTTGTTCTAGGATTCTCATTGGTGATTTCTTATGTCACTACTGGATTTAGAGACAAGCCTTGGTTATTGGTTCTGGGAACTCTTACAGTTATCGCAACTGTATTCTTTGTCCTATTGTGGACATTAAAGCAGTTTGACCTATCCAATGCTTGGGATGTATTGTTTACTGGAAGCGGTTATTTCACGAAGACAAAGATTTTCGGCACAGTTGCTGAGGCAAATGCTCCTGACAGAGGTCAGCTATTTGCTCAACTAGGGCCAATTGTTCTTGTGCTGGCTCTTACAATGGGATTCTACAGTTTATGGTCTGCTCTAAGAAACAGAAATCAAAGCCATTTGGTTTTCGGCATATGGATTTTCACTGCAACATATATGGCTTGGACCGCTGCTAGATTCATGTTCAATGCAACTCCTGCAGTCGCAGTTCTAGGTGCATGGGGAATTACATCGCTGTGGAAGCGAGCAAACTGGGAAGGTCTGTTAAAGACTTGGAAAAAATTCGGCATCCGAACTCCTGCTGACAGAATTACTGGCGCTAGGAAAGCGGTTTGGAGAACTCCTTCATTCTCAGCGATTCTATTGATTATGGTTCTTCTTGGTGGTCAACAATTCACTTATGGATTGGATGCAGCTATCCCAAGTTCTGTTGAGGCAGAAGACGAAATTGACGAATCTATTTACAATATTATTCCTGATGCCCTAAGATGGGAATTAGCTGGTTTTTCCGTGCTAGATAGTAGTACATACTCTGGAAACTGGTACCTTGGTTCATTTGGTTCTGGATTCAACGATCAAGGATGGAATGGTGCCTATGAATGGCTTGCCAATCAAGATATGCAAGACGAATATTCACAAAGACCTGCTTTCATTTCTTGGTGGGACTATGGTTTCCAAGCATTAGATACTGGAGAGCATCCTTCAGTATCTGACAACTTCCAGTCAGGAATTCCAGCATCTGGTAACATGCTTCTTGCTAGAAGTCAAGAAGATTTGATTTCAATGTTCATATGGCAACTTGCCCAAGGTGATTTGAGTTATTCTAGTTCGAACGGAGATGGTTATGAATTAACTAGTGGATTTGAAAACATTGTCGAGAGTCATCTAAGTGATGAACAATTTGTGCTGTTCAAGAATTCTCAAGAAGAACTTGATTTCGACAAAATGGAAGACATGATTGATGATTATTCATTCAAGGTTATTCAAACAAATCGTGAGGTTGTAATGGCTGAAGGATATCACAGAGCTGATGGAATTGCTGATACATCTACTGATTTTTGGAGAATTTACGAAGATGGTGAAAGACTACTTTGTGACCCTCTAATTTCAGCATCTTGTGTCGATGGCGATTGGTCTAATTTCGATGATGCAAATTTGACATTTAATAATGAAGTTCGTTCAGGTCAAGAATCTACTTATGATACAACTCACTATATCTTCGGTGATTATTGGTACACTAGTGACTTGAAGGAAGAATTCTCTTCGGTTTCAACCCATATTCACAGAAAGAATACACGTCTTGCAATTGCAGTTCAATTATTATCTGATAGTTTAGATTCTGATGGAATTACAAATCTTTACCATGATTTGATTGGTATGGAGAAATATTATTCTGTACAAGATTATGAAGGCCTACCAGGAGAAACAATAGAAAGAGATCATGAGATACGTTATTTTGCGATAGACAACCGTCTTTACCCAAGAGCGGGACGATACACAGATGACTTCTCATACAACCAAGGTCAACCAATGGGTATTTTTGGTGCTCCAACTATTCTTAGTGGCCAAGATATTTCTACCTTCATGAATGAAGTCTATGAGACAACAAGAGGTGGAATTCCTCAGGAAATGACCAGAGAACAAGTAGATGAGGCTATGACTGATGATTTCTTAGACCAGCAAGCAGGACTAGATATTGATCCACTTCAGGTCGATGACGTTCGTGTTGACCACAACCCTCAATTCTTCAACACCATGCTTTCTCGTGCATATATAGGATATGGTGCTTCTACTCTAGGTGTGAATTCAGGGCAAAACAATCCTCAACCAGCGCAGCACTTTGGTCTATCTGGTACACCGGGTAGTTTCCTTCAACAGGCATTACCTATGCCTGGTGCAATGATGAATCACTTTGTTATAGCAAATTGGTATAATGAAGATAATAATTATTCATTCGGCCAAGCAAACACCTATGTCAAGATTCTAAAGTATTATTCTGGTGCAGAAGTATCCGGTCAAGTTACTATGGAAGACAGTGGTAGTCCACTTTCAGGAGTTAGATTACTCGTTGAAAGAGATGCATTTTCCGGAGAAGGAGCTGAAGACCTTGATAACGACACTTATTGGATTCCTATTGGTTACACAGATGCTGATGAACAGGGAAGATGGTCATTTACCGCCCCTGCTGGAAAGATTAGAGTCAGTGCATTCACAGGAAATATGAATCTAACAGTCGCTCAGAATGCAATTCAAGATGGTTCATTCGCTCAAAACTTGAATGATGTACTAGTCGAATTTAATGAAGACAGAACAATAAATGAAATAACAGCTGTACTAGGAAATGTTGCAAACATGACATGGTTAGGTGAGGTTCAGCTTAATGTCACTGGTGAACAAGCAAATAGAACTGAACTAGTTACTCAAACAATGGATATCGAAGTTTCAAGTTCTGGTATATCAGGTTCAATTTCTTGGATTGGCGATGAACTGTTCGATGGTGAAGCACTGGTCGACACAGATATTGTTCTCAAGAGTTCTTTTGGTATTTCTGATGACATTACCATTACAACTACTAATGGTTCATTCACTACTGATGAAACACGAATTCTTCAAGGTGAGGGCGAGGTTAAGTTCACAGAAAATGGTACATTTGTCAGCGATGGAATAGCATCAGCAATTGACTTCACTGGAACCTTTACTAGAACCATTAACGATGGAAGAACCTTTGTTGCTAACGGTACTTGGAATGGTTCAGGAACTATCAAAGCAACTTGGATAGATGCTGATACTTCGCAAATTTCACCTTGTACAGTCGATGCAAATAATAATGAAAACATTTCAATTCCAGTTAATCAAACAATATGTTTGATGGATGATTCAGGTGATTTACCTATTTACATGATTGATGGAGAATATGATGCAGATGGTAGATTTACTTCTAGCGGAGTATCGGTATTGTCTCAAGAGCACGAATTGTCAACTTTCGAAGGAATCGGTACCTTTGAAGGAACTGGAACTTTCAATGGAACAGGTCTATTTACTGGAATTGGTGATTTTTCAGGTGAAATGGTAAGTCCTGGTTCATTCTATCAAACCGGACTTGTGCCTGGTGATTACGAAGTTTATGCTATGTTCGATAATGGAAGAGAGGTAATGCTACCTGAAACAATTTCGGTTGGATTAGTACCTAGTTATGATTTGGCATTAACGATTCCAGGTTCAGTTCTTAGAGGAAATATTACAGATATTTCAGGCAATAATATCTCTAATTTCTCGTTTGAATTTACAGACCTATTACTAGATGATTCGAGTCCGATACAAGTTGAAACAAATTCAACCGGTGGGTACTACTATGGTCCAATTTCAACAGGTGAATATCAATTTAGAATAGATATTGACTCAGACGGTTTCTATGAAATTAACAGTACTCTTTCTGTAGGCAGTGAAGCAGATTCATTCGAGCCGATTTCAGTAATTCCTGAAATGTTTGATGTTTCCATTCAACTGAATGCTCCGTTGAATTCTAGTACCTCTGAACCATTGTTCTCTACAGCTAACAGAACCATCGAAATTAATTCTGCAAATTCCTCTTCAACCATGTCTTTCATAACAGACGAAAATGGAACAATTAATGCAGAATTAATGCCAGGTACCTATCAGTTAAGTGATTCTAATTCTGAAGAATACGTACTGTTTAATTCATTCAAATTAGAAGAGGACTTGAATTTATCAGCAGAATATTCCGTTGCGACAGTTGTTTCTGGTTACATGAAAGTATGTACTTCCACAGATCCTACTGCCTGTGAATCGGGTGACGTCAATGCTTCAACGACCCCAGCAAGTAATGTAGAAGTCTTAATTACATCAGCATCTGAAGATCTTGAATTTACAGTTATTACTGACACAGAGGGTAAGTATCAAATTACTCTCCCAGGGCATCTAGAATTCCAATTGATAGGTGAAAGCACAGGTAATTTCGGAACAAGCCACTACTTTGCATTGAATAATTCTACTACCTATGAGATGGAAGATTTATACTTAACACAACTTAGATACATTACTGGTCAACTTTCTCTATATGACAATAATACCTCATGGAATGGATTCTCGTTCGAGAATTATCTTCCTATGATAGTTGCTGAAAATGAAAAGGGCGTTGAATGGCTTGGACCTGTTACTGATAATGGCCAATTTGGATTTAGTTTGCCAGATGGAGAATACAGTTTCACTGTAGAACAGAGCGAATTAAATGCTACCTCCCTAACAAGCCACTCTATTACTGAAAATGCGACTACACATGAGATTGATTTGATTGCAAATCCAGAATCTAATGATGTTCAATTCAATATTTATTTGGATGCCTCCGGTAATGAATCAGTAGATACTGGAATTCTTGTTTCTACAGGATTCTCCCTTACTTCTATTAGCGAATCCAATGATATCACCAATGTTAGCATTTCTGATTTTGATTCGATTGGAAACGTAACATTGAACCTAAAGCCTGGAAAGTATATTGTTTCATTTAATTCTACATCAGCATCTGATGAGAATGCTACAGACTTCAACAGTTTCTACATTTCAGACCAGATATATATCGAGATAGAAAGTGCAGAAACACAAGTTGTGAACTTCTTCTTAGATAATGAGAGGCTAGTTAACGGTGTTCTAAATGACAACTTTGGCCTACCAATAGCTAAGGAATTCTTGTTGTATAATGAAGATAAAGATGATTGGTTCAGCATTACTTCCAATGAATCAGGTAATTTTGCATCTTACGTACCTGTTGGTGACTGGGTTGTCATTGTCGCCCCTATGGTTGATGGAGATAATTCTACAATTCTACGCCAAGAACTCAGTGTTGGAGAAGATTCATCTTTGAGAACAGGTCTTGACTTACAAATGGTCAATGCTACTGAGATTTCGCTACAATTACTAGAATCATTGACAGAACAACCTGTAGAAAATGCAAGAGTAATTGCTGTGAGTCAAGAAGGATTTGGTAATATTACATTGTCTAGTTCTAACGAGACAGGTCATATTTCAGATATCTTAATGCCTGGGACATGGAGTCTATATCTGGAGTCATCTAATACAACGGATAGCTGGTACTTGAATACTTCAGAAACTCCATTCAATACCATCGGTGCAGTAAATGACTCAGTAGATCTTGGTATTCAGTATGCTGAATTAGAAGTCTTTATTGGAGGAAATGTATTTTGGGATTATAATGATGATAATATTTCTGACATCGGTGAATGGATAGAAGGAGTAAATGTAACTGTTATTGGAGATAATAATTCTGAAATTAATCAATCTGTAATGACTGACATTGATGGGAATTGGAATTTATTCGTTCCTATTAGAGATGTTTACAATATTTCAGTCGCTAAAGAAGGATATGAAACAGTTTATTACTCGAGCGATAATGTTTCTGGATTTACCGTAAATGATGATACTGTGACATTAGACATAGAAATTACGGCAAATAATGTCGCAGTTAGTGGTGTTGTAACTACTGCACTACCAAATCCAGAATTGCAATTAAATGGTTCCTCTATTACTTTATATCCAAGTTCCAGTTTCGATAGAGAATCGATAAGTGTTGAAGGAACATACTCAAATGGCACTCTTTCATGGAATGAAGTAATTGTTCCAGGAGATTGGATTGTCGTAGTAGAGAGTAGTAATTTGGACGACAACGGTGGAGGAATTGCAGTGTCTTATCTTGATGCTAGTATCAATGAAGGCGCGGTACTAGAAATGCAAATGGTTTCAGGTGGCTGGGTTGAAATATCTACCAATTGGGAAGATATCGATCTAATAGACCATCACACAGGTTCTTCTGATTCAGGATACTCAATGATTGAATCCGAAGTTGAGATTTCATTTGACTTACAACTGGGAGCTGAATGGAACTATACTGTCGACCAAGACGGCGAAGTACGTGTATTGATGCCTGTAGGAGATGTTGAATTGGAATCATCATTCAATACTGTTCAAAGAGACCTAACAATGCCATATTCCTTTACTACATTGAGAAATGTTGAGCAAGGTATTTTGGATGTTGAGATTGACTACTCACGTAAGATTAATTCAAAAACATCAATTGAAATTAATGAATCATCTGTAACTAATGCAACTTTCAATATTGGTAACCCAGAAGAAATGACCGCAATTATAGATGGGGACGAATACAAAGTAATCGAATTTGAAATTGACTCTACATATCAAGGAACTGAAAGTACTGATAAATTCTCAGTTTCTGGCCTAGTTGAGATAAATCAAGATTCAAGTCTTTGGTCAGTTGAGTTCTATGATGGAGAAAATTGGAATAATTCAATTGAGGTTACCATGGGAATAGGTGAATCCTCTCAAGATGATTCAGTTTCGGATTCCAGTACAATAAAAGCAAGAATTTTGATGCCTAATGCAAGTTCATCTTGGAGTTTTGACAGTGGTCATGATATCACTATTAGCCTTGAGAATGAGGGTGGGGTTTCAAGTTCACTCTTCATGAATGTAGCAATTCCTCAAACATATGGATTAGAGGTAACTGATGTAGTCGAAGAAACCGGTGTATCGCCAGGCAGTACTGCAACTTTCTCCTTCTTATTGACCAATACAGGTAATGGCGACGATACTTTCAATGTTGAACTATCTAATGAGATACCAGAAGGATGGCAAATTACACCTAGTAGTTCTGCAATTACTATTTCGAAAGGAGACTCAAGAAATCAGCAGTTCACTGTCTTTGCTCCATCTGACTTTACATCAGGAGAGATTGAGGCTTGGATTACTGTTGCCAGTGAAGATGGAATTACAAATACTACGGTAGAGGTTGACATTAAATCAGCAAGAATTGATCTAAGTGTCGACAAATCATCAATTAATGAAAAATCCTACATTTACGAAGTTGGCGGAGGAGAATTAATTATTCCTGTCGAAAACACTGGATATCGTTCTGCTGGAACTGTTAATGTTACAGCAAAGATGACTGATAACTCAGGAAACGTGCTAGAGTCTTATGGTACACAAACCATTTCTGTTGGTTCTGGTGAAACAGTGGATGCTATTTTCCAAATTAATGAAACCTCGATTAAAGAACCAAGATTCTTAGTTACAGTTGAAATTGGTGATAACTCAACATTTATCGCTGACGGTGGAGATATTGAACCATTCGATTTCATCGTTCCAGTAACTTTAGAAACGATTGAAGAAGATTCAGCTTGGCTGATGGTCATAATCTTTGTACTAGCCATATTGGTGGCATACGGTGGTTTGAAGGTAGCTAGAAGCAAATCTTCAACTAGATTCTGATATCAGACAAGTCATTAAATGCTTCACCTCACAGTGGAGTCTATCGGTGGTGTTGATACTGAGTAGTTTAGACAGTGTTGAGTTACTTCCCGAACCAGATGACGAACGTATACTTTCAGCCATAGACCCATCAGTAGTTGGCTTTCAGGATGAATGGAGATCTGAGGTGACTGGGTGGTTCCCCCAAATAGCAAAACCTATTCACAGAGTCCGGAGAAAGAAATTTCTAATGACCAACATTGTCTTATTTGCAATATTGGCTTCACTGATGCTTTGGGTTTGGCAATCCGGTTACATGTTTGTGGAATTGCCTCCTGCTAAATCCGAATGGGCGTTCGAAGAGGCTGGATTTGAAGAAGAAATTTTAGATGGTTTAACGGGTGAAGGTGTCAAGGTTTGCATTGTTGATACTGGAATTGATATTTCACACCCATCGTTTAGAAATACAAATCTAGTTTTTAAGGATATGATTTCAAACTCAAACAGTCCTGTAGATTATGGAGCTACAGCCCATGGTACATTGATGGCTGGTATTCTCGTATCTCAAGAACATCAGTTTGGAGTTTCTCCAGGTGTCGATTTGGGAGTAGTTGCAGCACTTAGTGACGATGGTAGTGGCATGAATACTGCTGATGAGCAAAAAATTTCCGACTCTATTGAATGGTGTATAAATGAATTTTCCGCAGACATTATTTCGCTTTCTTTGGGAGGGACGCAAAGTGAATCAATGACACGAGAAGGACCAAGTGTTTCCTCCGTTAGAAAGGCTCTAGACCGTGGTATTTTTGTTGTTGCTGCAGCAGGTAATGATGGTGGCAATAGTGATGATGGGCGAGTTTCAGTACCTAGCAATGTGCCACTGGTAATTTCTGTAGGGGCATCATCCCAGGGGGGTGAGATTTGGCAGAATAGTTCAATGGGTAGCCAAGTTACTATATCAGGTGAACAGAGAAATCATCCAAACATGAAACCAGAAATAATTGCACCAGGAGTTAGAATTGTTAGTACGGGGTCAAACGGTCAATGGTACTCGAGTAGTGGGACTTCAGACTCAACAGTTTTTGTCACTGGCGCATTAGCGCTTATTCTTCAAGATCAACCTCAATTGAGGCCGTCTTCCACATTGGATAGTTCGTGTATCGGCGAAGTCAAACAGGCTCTTCGAGTAAGTGCTTCGAATTCAATTATTGAACATGATGATTTACTTGGATATGGTAATTTGGATGCAGGGGCTTGGTTAGAAGAGGTTCGTACAATGCCGAATTGTTGAAATTTTGTAGTGGTAATTGATATTAATAGCGAAAATTGATATTATTATTCAATTTTTAATGATATTTTTAACAGAAATTGATACTTTAAAACATACTTTCAGTGAACAGTGTTATAATCCAGTCTTCGATGCACCACCTAGAGGCTAGAATATGACCGATAGAAAAACAAGTAAAAGTATATCATTAGTTGCGCTACTAATTTTTTCAACACTAACAACGATGTTAGTTGTTCCTTCCTCAACAGCAGCAGGTATCAATCAAACTACTTCAGGTACACTGAACGGACAGGAGACTTGGTCGGGAACACACACTTTGACTGACAATGTTACAATTGCTGCAGGTGCGACACTTGTGGTTAGTGCAGGCGCCACTATCAATATCCCGTTTGGTAAATACATAGATGTTCAAGGCGCAATTTGTGTTGCTTCCAAGACTTGCGGAGCATCATCTGATGGCTCTAGTTCTTCAATGACTACATTTTCCTGGGACTTACCAAGTGATTATACTGTGAGAGGGCATTGCGTTATCAGTATTGATGCTGCATGTGGCTCTGGTATGGTGATTCGAAATACCATTGATGAGTCTAAAACTGGACTCAATTTTGTAGAGTTTCAGAATGCTTTTGGATATGAAATCGGTGTTAATACTTTGAACGGCTTAGATGCTAAATATGGAGCATTGGTCTTTGATGGACCCAATACTTTCGCAAATGGCCTAAAATTTACTAACATAAACTCTTCAAACATAATTCTCGTAGATTTGGCAACTCCAACAATTACTTCTTCAGAATTTTCACTGGGCGTGGATGCATATTCAATAGGCAAGAGAGCTGCGATTTCAGCTTATGGTGCCGGTTCCGGCATCACAGATCCGTTTACGGTATCAGACTCTACTTTTACTGGAGACTCTGAAGGAACATGTGGCAATAATGGTAACGGTATCTCAATGGTTTATGTCGAAAATAGTTATGCTTCCTTGAACAATATCGACATTTCAGAGAATGGATATGGAACATTTTTCATTCAATCTTCGGGTCAATTAACTGAATCAAATATTGATGTAAATTGTGCTGCAGTCGATACTAAAGGATTGAAACAAACTGGTGACATAAGGCATACTTTTGAGATAAATAATAACACTATAGTTACTGCAAGTAGAGCAGGAATTACTGCTTATGATGGTGCAAAAATTTCTGCATCTGATAATTCTATTTCAGGTGTTGAAGATAGTTCCGGCGTTGCCATACGTTCCTCGACAGCTTCACTATACAACAACATCATCGGGCCGATTGGTGGGTATAATGGAATTTGGATTTACGGTTCTTCTGAAGTAGTTGCTATTGGAAATACTATCCAAGATACTGCTAGAGAGCCAGTTGTTCACGGAGAATATCACTATAGAGACCAAGGCTGGCCTTCAGTCCAACCGACAAAATCTAGATTATATATGGAAGGTAATACTATCTCAAATAATTCAGGAACTTGTAATTCTCAGTCTATGTATGGTGGGGATTTTCAATGCCCTGCAATACATATTTTTAGAACTTCAGCAACTCTATACAATAATACTATCACCAACAGTGTCGGTGATGCATTAAGAATCAAAGGCGGTATTGTGAATGTTCAAGGAAATACTATGGAAACTGAAAGTTTTGGTGTAAACATTTCTCACCACGATGATAATTACGGTAATAAATACGGCTCAATTGGCTACTTTTCTCAAAATACAATAATTAATGCAACTCAAGTGTATAATATCACAGAATCTCGAGTTACAATTCAATCAGAATATATCCCTGATGCGGGTGGCGATGAAATTTTCCCAATTCAGATGAGATGGCTCGGAGCACAGTGCCCTGCTGTACAAAATGAGTGTCTTAATGTTCCAAATACCGATGAAATGCCTCCAGCAGGTATGCCTATGTCTTTGGAGTTGGTAAATAACTCAACGGTTTTATCCTATGCAGGACTTCAAAATTTTGACACCTCGAAGATTCATGTCAAAAACCAAAATACCCCATGGGGTACACAAGTTCGAGAAGGTGAACTGGTTAGATTCCAAGTAAAGGCATTGAATAGCGATGTTGATGGTGCAACAGTGGTAATCAAAAATTCCACTGGTTTCCCACTTTATTCATTGACTACAGACCAGTTTGGATATACACCTGAAGTAACTCTTCCCAGCAACTTCTACTTGGACCGTAATTGGAATAATCAGGTCGGTGAGCAGGGAGTTACAGTTGTACTAGACCCTGGGCCACCTGCTATAACCACAGTCATGGATGAAAATACATGTTCGGATGGCTATGATAACGATGGAGATACATTGACTGATAACGATGATCCTGACTGTGCTACTGGAAGGGAAATTCCATCTTATAGCGTTGAAGCTTACAAGTTTGGTAAAGGTGTTTTTCAATCTGATTTTAATCTAACAGGGCCTATTGACGATATAATCAGTCTCGATAATATGCCACCTAGTGTGACTTTGACTCAACCAGAATTTACTTCATTTGCCCGTACAGTTTCGCTTAGCGGAACTGCTTGGGATGGACTTGCACCTCCTTACGCAACTGATATTATTTCTATGCAGAAACAATCTGGCTATGTCGAAGATGTTCAAATCCAACCACCTGGCTCTAGTCAGTGGTATTCTGCAACTGATACTTCAAATTCAGGTGGATTGATCACTAAGGAAATTTATCCTTTCAGTACGTGGACTTTTGATTGGGATATGTCATCATATCCAGAGGGTGAGGGAGATGTAACATTCAAGGTTCGTTCATATGATGGTTTGGAGTATTCCCCGATAACAGTTAGAAAGTTTAAACTGAATTTGGAAGCGCCAAATGTTGTTATCAATACTCCTTCAAATGGACAAACACATTCACCTAGTTCTGCTAAAGGTTCTATTGTTTCGTTTAGTGGAACTGCATCTGATCCGTATTTTGGAATTTTAGGTAGTGATATTCAGACAATTTGGTTTGAAATTCGTAATGAGGCAAATGGTCAAACCTCAAAGTTCGGTCTTAATTCTGAGGCTGGCCAGTCACTAACTGCGTGGTCTTATGAGTGGGATTATTCGATTTATCAGACTGGAACATATACGTTTACGATTTGGGCTTCAGATAGTGATTTCTGTAAGAATGATTACAATGCTGAAACTTGCAAGGAAACTTCGATACAAGTTAATATCGAAAATGATAATGCTGAGCCAGGAATTGTATTAGAGAGCATTTATGATACTGAAATTATCAGAGGAAGCGACTCAACTCCGATATCAGGATATGTATGGGATAATGATGGAATTGTAACACGTGTTGAGATTGACATCTATGAAGGTGGTAGATCGACAGGTAATTCCCCCACAAACATAATCATTAGACAAGATCAAATCGATAATGGAATTTTTAACACTTCATGGGATTTGAATAATATCTGGAAGACAAATACCCTGCCACATAACTCCGTTTATGAAATTGTCATGCGTTCTTTTGATGGCGAAGATTTCTCTGAAGAGGTTTCCGTATTCGTTACGATTGATAACTCAGTAGATAACTTCGCTCCAACATTCGATCCTTCAGGTTGGGCTAATACTGTCAAGGTATATTGTGACGAAGAATCTAGAAATTTGAACAGATGTGGCAAAGGTGCAGTTTTTGATTTGAATGAATTCTTTGAAGATCCTGAAGGCGCAGTTTTGATTTTCGAAGTTTACGATGACCCTAGTACTGAACTTGATAACTTCTATGATTCATATTTTTCAATATCAATAGATGGTATTGCAACGTACAATCCTTCAGCAACTCGCTCGGATAATATTGATAGTTGGTCACTGGAGAATGTAAAGTTCAAGGCTACAGATAATAGTGAATTATTCACTCTATCACGTTCTGTTAACATAGGTATTGAAGCAATCAAGTTCACTGTAGTCCGTGATGATACTAACTCAGTTATAACGACTTCAGACCCCGCGTCTTTTTCAGGTGTTGGACTTCCAAATAGCCTGGTTAAAGCTAGATTTGATTCTGGTTCAGGTCAAGAAATAAATTCTACACGTGTTCTTTCAGATGGCACTTGGCAAATGTTCGTAACTACTAGTCAACTGGGCTCAGCAGATTACAGAACAGTAGTTTTCGAAATGGATGGCCAGTTATTTAGTTCTAATAATGATGAACAAAATACTGAATTTAAATTATCCATGGTTTCTGAAGAGGAGAGTTCAAATTTACTTTTGATAATAATTATTGTAGTGGTGGCACTTGTCGTTTTAGTGGCAGTAGGGGCATTCTTCTTTACATTTGAAGATGAATTAGAAGAGGAATATTTCGAAACTGAGAACCAACAACAATCTGTCGACCCTTATGCGTGGGCAAAACAGAAAGCAGTTCCAGAAATTACTCCACAGCAACCAGTTCAGCAAGTACAACAACCTGTCCAGCAGGTTCAGCAACCTGTTCAACAACAGGCAACAACTTCTCAGCATCCCGGATGGATTTGGGATGTTGAAACTAATCAATGGGTGCCTGACCCAGATTATGTCCACAACCAGTAATCGGGGTGATATTATAGCTAATAATGCTAAACCTGGCGTTCAAGAGAGAATTCTCTTGCACTTGTTAGATTACTCTGATTACAAAAGTAGTGTTGAAGTACCCTTCTCTCTTTCCCAAATGGGCATTGCCAATGCCGTAGCGATTGCTAGATCAAATGTTCCTAGAGCAATTGCAGGACTGAAAGATCAGGGTTTGCTTATTGAAAGACAAGCCCACGTTAAGGGAGTGTCTAGAAAAAGAAAGGCGTATTTCTTGACTGACTCCGGAATGAATATTGCAGAAGAAACATGGAATGAACTCAGAAACTTTCAGTTAAGGTGTATACTTGAGGATGGTCAAATTGTTAGTACTAGTCTAGGAGATATTAATTCAATTCTACCCTTTAGTATGCGTTCTGTAGATATAATTAGGTATATGGATGAAAATTGTATATTGGACATTCGAATGCTGTCAACTGATCTGATTGAAAGAGATTTGTCAAAACATGTTGAGAAGCAACTGGTCACTGCTCTAGGCGATCTACCAAGGTTAAGACACTTCTATGGAAGAGAAAAGGAATTGGATAATATGTGCAATTTACTAGATGCACGAGCAACAACCCTAATGGTTCCAGGTATAGCTGGGATTGGAAAAACAACAATGGCTTCGAAATTGATTGAGAGGTTCATGCATAGGAGGAATTTATTTTATCATCGATGTCAGGACTGGGAAGGCTCAAGGTCATTTTTTGAATCTATTGCTGACTGGTTAGCGAACATCGGTGATTCTAATTTTGCCGATTACATCGCCACCACACCTGTACCAAAGCCTGCAGATTCAGCAAGATTGCTAATCGATGCTCTAGGTGGTGCACCATCTCTTATTGTGATTGATGACTTTCATAAAATCTCTGATACCACCCTCCATCAAACATTCCAGGCGATGGCACTTGGACTATTGGGCAGTGAGGAAGAAATTGGACTGGTGTTATTTTCCCGTTCTTTCAAGCCGGTTGTTCCAACCAAGGACGCTGAAGGTAGAATTGCTAGCCTAGTTCTACCATTAGATGGACTTGATTCGGATTCTGGAAGAAAATTACTCAGTAGTTTCGACAATCTTGAAGAAGAACAATGGCTGTATATACATGGAATTTCTAGGGGCCATCCTCTTGTTTTGGAATTGATTAATCGTGGTGCATCAGCAGGTACTTTCCACGAGACGTTAGAGAATTATGTAACTGTAGAAATATTTTCAAAGTTAAGTGCTGAACAAAAAAGATTGCTTTCAGCACTATCAATATACCGAGAGCCAATCCCAATAGAAGCATTAAGTGAACAGAGTTTAGATATTGATGAACTTGATTCATTAGTCGAGCAGGGATTGGCAAGACAGGTTGAATCAGAGATTTACGATGTGCACGATTTGATTAGGGAATTTTTACTTCGTAGTTTAGATGAGCAAGTCAAGATTGAATCACATGTTAAGTGTGCAGAATGGTATTCTAAAGCAAAGCAAACACCTGGCTTCACTATCGAATTAATCTATCATTATATTAGTTCAAATCTAAATGAAGAAGCAGCAAAAATAATTGTTGAAGATGGTCGAAATCTTGTTTCACTTGGTTATATGGAATTACTCGGATTGATAGAAAATATTGATCTCCAAGATGTTGAAATAGATTCTAAAACGAGAATAAAACAACTACAGGGTGAAATATTGGTGCTACTTGGTCGTTTCGAAGATGCCAAAGAAATTTTTGTCGAGGCTGAAGATGGTGCTAAAAAGTTGAAGAATATTTTAATTAAAGCCGAGGTACTTTCCGCTCAAGCTGATATTTCTCTAAAGCAAGGTAATCTGGATGAAGCACTTTCAACGCACAACGAAGCGCTAAAGAATTTCATAGAATTAGGTGATGCACAAGGTGCTGCAAGGTGTTACAATAACATGGGTTATCTTTTGAGACGAAAAAATGACCGTTCCAAGGCATTGGAATCATATGGAGAAGTGGAAGCAATTTTAGAGCAGAATGATGATGTCGAATTGATATCGGCTCAACTAATTTTAGCTCGCTCATTCTTAGATTTAGGCGAGGTAGAAAGAGCAAGAAAGCATGCAATGAATGCTTTCGAGAAAACCGATAATTCAGAAAACCAACAGATTCATGCTCGTGCTCAAGCTGTGCTTGGTAGATATCATGCTAAAGTTGGTGATTTGGATGTCGCTTCACATCACTACACGAATGCTCTTGAGGCTATGGGTGAAGAAGGAGATATTCTCGCTATGGTTGACATTACTATACTTCTTGGAGAGGTTCTTCAAGATGCAGGAAGAAGTGATGAAGCTATGGAACACTTCCGTGAAGCATTGATTATTGCAGAAGCTAATGATTTGAGAATGCAAATTGGCGAGTTATTGACCCGCTTAGGTACAGTTGCATCTGACAAATCTCGTAGAATGGAATATCTCCAAAGAGCATTGGCTGTATTCCGAGAACTTGGTGCCAAATCAAGAATGCGAGAGGTACAGACACAAGTTCACAATGCTGTAATGGGAATATGATTACTGAGGCCTGTATAGTTGTAAACTTGTAACTCCTTCTGAATGTACTACCCAAATTGTACTAACTCCTGATAGTTCAACAGTTCCAGTATGTTCTCCACTACCGGCTCCAGAAATTGAAACTTCCATGTCTAGAGTGCCGCCATTATCTTTGAGCGATAAAAATTCATTGTTAAGGCTCAAGGTAAACAGATTTTCATCTGCCTCAGTCGCACGCCAGTAGATAGATTCTGAATACTCCACGTCACCCATTCTACTTGCCTGATCAGCCCTTTCTACCGCAGCAGCAATGTCGTCCATGTTTGCTTGAATCGCTTGTTGATTCCAACGTTCTCTAGTAGCAGTTTCAATATCCCAAGCCCACATACTGAACATTGAAAGTAATAGGACTCCTAGTAAAAATGTGAATATATAGCCCAGTTCAGTAGCTGCGCCATTGGTGTCCTTACTCATCACTGTATTTTTCATCCAATCGCCTCCTGCGTGAGAACATCTAGGGATGAAAGTTGCAATGAAAATTGAATTGGCTCACCATTAGTATGCCAAACCGCTTCGGATGTTCCAATACTAGGGTCAGGCACCCATCCAACGTAATCATTCAGTAAATCCAACCTACCTGGATAAATTGTCCAATCTTCACTTAGATCTAGTCCATCCGAAGCATCATTTGCAATAGCAACTCCATATGGCTCCGCCCAACCTCTTCTCACCTCATAAGCAACTTCAGAAGCCAAAGTTTGCCTAGATGATAGTTCGATATCAAGTGTTAATTTCCCTCCTCCGCTGATTCCATCGGCTGCTGGATGCATTGAGGGAATAGTCGCAGCAAACCTTGGTCCTGGTCCTGCACGGTCTACAGGTTCTCGAATTATTGTAGGAGAAAATTCGGGATGATTAGTTACAATGGCACCACCTGAATAAGCAACCTCCATTCCAGTAATTGAAGAAGAGAAAGAGTAAGTTAGACGAGACAGATGGAATACCCATGAAGTCGCAAGATTCGAATGTGTGGATGCACCATTATGACCAATAAGTGTTATTTTCATACTAGAAGGAAAATTTCCATTCTTCCATGATTGTTTGATAGTTAAATCATCCTGTCCAGAAAGTGATTCCCAAGGAAGTTCTACAGAAATCCATCCGCTAGCCATCATATTGATTGCACTACACCTTTGAATTCCGTCATGCGGAGCTTGTATTAATCCACTATTGCCTTTGATCATGTGAATTTTAACTGGGTGTCCTTCAACAACACTGAAATCATAATTCCCTGAGTTAATTTCTTGAATTTTATTTTGTATGTTATTGCTTATCTCTCCATCCAAAACCGAACTACCAGTAATGTTCCATGTGCTTGAAATACCGGCTCTGGATATTGATAATGAGTTAGAAATTCCATCATCATCTATCAACAATCTGTGAACTTTACCTGAAGGTGCACCTGTGTCAGATGCTCCAACTAAATGAATTCCGCCCGGTGAATTTATTCCATTGGTAACTTTCCAAGTTACAAAAATATCACCATCTGCATCTAGAAGCGGTGCTCCTTCAACGCTGGCAGGAGGCCAAGAAACACTAGTACTCCCTTCTGCTGGAACAGAAGTCCCTCCACCCCTCCAAGTTACAGTAACACTGCTTATTCCTGGATTAGTAAATACTAATTCTCCATCCAATGAAGGCGAAATAAATTCACTTCCTAGATAGTTTCCATCTGAACTGATTAATGATGTTGAACCACTATTATTATCTAAATCGGTTTGAATAATCAAATGAGAATCAGTACTAGTAGAGATTCTTACAACATCCGGTTCTGAAATTGTAATTTCTTTTGTATATGCCACACCAGCTCGAAACTCATTTTGATAAATAGCAAACTCTTCTGTTACCTCGTTCGATGTTTCGATATTGATTTGATTCGAATCTTCGCTCATTATGTGAATTCTACTGTCTCCTACATCCAAAGGAATAATCCAATTTCTACCAGTATTATCATTTGGATTTGAGTCGGAAGGTGATACAAGGGTTGCCCCTCCAGTTCCTTTAGAATAAAAAATAACTAATTCATGTGTTGATTCAAACTTTGATATCCCTGTTGATAAATCGACTACTTCGGTGTCAAATATTTGCAGGTCTAATTTTCTAGATAATTGATCTTGCTGGTAAACTTTAACCTCAACTGGTCCTAGTGGTATTGCCAAACCTGTTGATATTGCAATTTGAGCAGTGTCTGCCCAAGTTGGTGCAGTGTAGATAAACGGCCTAGAAGGGCCTTGTCTTAAATCATCAAAACAAACTGCAGTGGTAAATGTTTCAGGATGTTTGATTTCTATGTTATTATCAAAATCCATGACTCCTTTCATTCTAAAGGTAGATTCATTTTGCCATGTTGAAGAATACCACATTCCTCCTCTGGTCAAGTCCCAATTTACGTTGCCATCAATAGGAATTAATTCTACAGTTGTTGAATCTCCCGGCATTCCATTTTCACTGAGAGACTCAGTTTGGTCAGCTAAAATCATCATCTGTGCGGACATATCGCTTCTTTCAATAGAACCCTCGAGTTCTTCTATAATTGGAACCATTGATACAAGCATTAATCCTATGATTGAAACTACTCCGCCGAACAAAAGTACTGTCGCAACAGCAGCCGAAACAGCTTCTTCATTTCTTTGCGAGTTGACTCTCATCTCTCCAGCACCACCTGTTGAATGCTTACATCCAAAAATAAAGGCTCTCCGTTAGTGTCTACAGTTATTCCATCATTACCGCTCAGTCTCTCATATGGTGCTAAACCAGTAAAGGAATCCAGTGTCCCCGATGCTCTATTTAGATAATATTCTGATAGCCATAGTTCATTATATTGTGGTGTGATTACAGGTGCCAAGTTATTATCCATCGAGAATCTAAGATTGTATGACTGACCCGAAAAAGGAGTTAAAGTCCCTGAAGATAAAATGTCCAAACCATATGAATTTGAAACACCTAAGCTTCCATTAACATCGATACTTGTAAGTAATATTGAACACCTGTATCCTTCGGTTGCTAATTTTTCAAAAATTACACTTGGATAGTCACTGATTTCCCAGGATGAGTCGTAGAAATGCTCTATTCTAGCATTATTTACCAGATTTATTTCGTGTTCACCGGAATCTAAAGTAGTAAGAATTTTCAAACCCGAAATTGGATATGAAATACTTCGATGGAGGGGTATGTCTTCTCCATCATAAACTGTCATTATGTGCCAACTGTTCAAAATCAAGTCATGTTGTGCAATTACTTCGCTATCAGTTGCAGCAAATGAGAACTCCCAGTAGTGGGAAAATGTTTCAACAGAAATTTTTCGAGCGGTTTCATTGATTGAAGTGATACCCACTGAATAATCATTAATACTTCTTATAGAAACAGCATCATAAGATACTAAATCAGCAGAAATTGTCCATGTTTCAGCATTTGAAACAGGTTGTAAAATTGATTTCTGCATACTGAGTTTGTGTCTAACTCCGGTGCCGTTAGGAGAATCCCCTACAACGTCTATTCTATCTTCTAATCTATCTGCAATTCCAGTTGCATTATTCCAGTTAGTATTGTCTTCGAAATCAGATATGTATGGATTCAAAAATACCCAAACTCCACCCATGATACTAATTACCATTGCCAGCATCATAATCACGCCCAAAACTTCGCTAACTCCACGTTCATCTGTAGTGAATTTAGTGCCACTTTTGGTTCTGCGAATACTTGACACGATACTCTCATGCTTAGGTATCATTTAGGCATTGACCTTCAGAGACTCAAAAACGATGTATTATTGAACAATTCTTCATTGTTCGAATCTTTACTGATTAAGCAATTTAGGATTTATAGGTTCATCAGCACTGAGATAATGAGTTTTTTCTGGACCATCTTGGAGAGAAATATCAATATCTCCTGTGAAAAAATCCCCGATATGATATAGTATTGTAGATTCTGCAAGGTGGGGTGAATTGTTCTTTTCGCTCAAATGTGTTAAGACAATTGTTCTTGTGTTTTCAGTACATACCTCGGCTAGAAATTCTCCAGTCTGTTTATTTGAAAGGTGACCTCCACGCCCTCGAATTCTTTCTTTGAGGCTATATGGATATGGTCCTTGATCCAATAACTGTTCATCATAATTTGCTTCAACAGAAATGTGCTGACAACCATAAACATGCTTCACCAACTCATCAGTCCACGATCCTAAGTCGGTAATTACTGCCGCTCTTTCACCTCTATAATTTGCAACAAAGGCGACATTATCCGAACCACTATGTGGAACTGGTACAGTCAAAATTGACAAATCATCGCCTACTCTTACTAAATCAAGTGAACCAAAATATTTTGTTAACATTGGGTCCAAATTAAGTTNCATTGCNGTTCTCTCGTTNGCTAAAACTGGTATTTTCCATTTACGCTGAGCTATTGCTGCGCCNCCCCCATGATCTCCATGGTGATGGCTAACTAATATGCAATCTATATCTTCAGGTGTCAAGTTCATACGGTTGAGNCTTTTCTCTAGTTGGGCTCCACTGAATCCTTGNTCTAATAGGACTCTCACATCTCCGGCTTCAAGAAGTGTCGAATTTCCACGACTTCCGGTTCCGAGATGTGTTATGCTCATCGTCATAGCGTTCAAACAACTCCCATCGCGTACGGGTCTTGAATGAACCGATATAAATTCCAAAAAAAGGGAGATTAGACTATTAAAATATCAAATGCGGCATGAAATTAATTTAGTTAAAAATGAGCATTGTCGGAACATCGTTCCATCATACTCATAAGTGTAGGATGAGACAACCGCAATAGCGAAGCCTATGCTTTGTAGTGTGGAATAAAAATGCGTAGAAGCCAATCAACCTTGTTGACCACAGTTGCAGTAGTCATTAGTTTACTATTTATGTCGCAATTCCCTGTGATTTCACCAGTTTCAAATATTCATCCGGATACTACGAATTTCGAGCCTCCTCCTGCTACTGATAATGATCGAGATGGTATACCCAATTTTCACGAAGACTTGTTCAGAGATTGGATAAACTTCACTGCCGTTGATGGAAGAAGTGTGTCGATGCCGGGAATGGATAAAAATTTCTCAGGAGATGCCACTGAAGATTATGATAAAGATGGATTGGATGCCACAGAAGAATATTGTTGGCCGTATCCTGCTAGTTGTACAGAACCTGGCTTTTCNAGGGGATTAACGGGTGTTGTTGACGGTGAGGGTGTGAGGAGTTATCTTGACCCTCGTAAATCTGATACAGACGGAGATGGAATGCCAGATGGTTTCGAAGCATACATGTGCNTGAGAATNGGNGGTTTCGATTCAGTNTCNCAGACATTTGAATGTAGAGATTTTGACCCATTAAATGCCTCTGATATGAATGAAGACCCAGATAATGATGGATTCGATGTAAATAGGGATGGTATTCTCACGACCACTGAATTGTATACTTCCTCCGAAGAATATCTGTTTGGAGCGCCTCAAAATCATACAAATGAATTAGATGGATTGTGGTGTGTTGCTACCCCTCCTGAAGGTTCTATTTTGAGTAATTGGCCTTACATCCCCACAGGTGCCAATGCAACATTTCAAAATTTGATTAATGCATGTGCTACTAATTCAACATCTGAAATCGGCGAGGATATGTGGTTAGGTACAGACCCTCTGCTAGAAGACTCCGACCGATATAATTGGGATGGATTTGTTCTAAGAAATACATATCCTTCGCTTGGCGATGGTATACCAGATGGTTGGGAAGTACATTTTGGATTGGATCCACTTAACCGTAGTAGTGCATTATTCGATAACGATGATGACGGTTGGGATGCNAATCGNGANGGAGTTATTTCACCTGACGTAAGTAGAACTCCTACAGCGCTTAACTTAGGTGAACAATTATCTAANCTTCAAGAGTATCTAATTTATGATGATGATGGAAATAATGTCATGGCAGGCCTAAAATCTGTCATCTATGGGACTTCTGAAGAGTCATCNATNAATCACTATCCAATCTCATTTTCCAGTCCGAATGAGGATTATACTATTCTTAATCACGATGTAAGAAGTATAGAAGTTGTTGAATCCATTGTATATGTCACAACAAAATATGGCCTATCAATTTTGGATTTTGAGTCAATGAGCAGTGAAGATATTTGGATGCCTCAAGGTGTTGAATTATTTGATTCTAAGTTGATTTTTGATGATGACCAAATTTACGCGATGTCATTTGCTTCGAGCGTAGGTTTAGGAGTTGCAAGAATACAAGTCGATGGTTTTGCTGATTCATTAAGTACTTGGGAATGGTCATACACTGAAGAAATACATTCAATAACTTCTTTGCAAATTACCAGTTCTAATGTTCATATTCTTGGGCTAGGTCATAATGGTACTGGGAATGTATTCGAAATAAGCAACTCTGGAAGTATAGTTGTAACTCATCCAATTAGCACATCAATATCTAGTTCTCTGTTGCAAGCTAATGCTTCAGTCAATGATATTGAGCATGGACTTATGGATGGAGAATTAACTCTGTTTGTAGGCACAAATGTTGGCTTAATGATAGTGAATACAGATTCTGCTAGAGACGAGGTGGCTCCTGAGTGGAGGGTATATTACTCCCTTGAAAGCACCGGAATCGATAATTCCATTAGTGAAATTAGGTCTTTATCTAGTGGTTCTACTTCAAATCCCGCTGAAATTCGAGACATACTATTGGATGGGCCAACAAAATCTACACCTCAGATATTGTGGTTTGGAACACCATCAGGATTACACCAACTTAAGTTGAATGATAATGTAATTATTCATAGCGGACTTTTAGAAAATCCTGGCACGGATGACATTCCTTCTCGCGAATTGAATGATGTACATTCAATTTATTCTACTGGCGAAGAAATTATCATCGGTTCAATACATGGCACATGGGCACTTGCTGGTGATTATTCGAGTGTATACCAAATATTGCAGGAAGAGTCAATACCTGGCCACATCACTGAACTGGGAGTTATGGAAATTAATGGAAATAAGACGATATTTGGTTCTTCAACACCCGGTCAATTTTCTAATCTCGAATTAATGGATCCCGGATCAAATGATTCGGATGGAGATGGGATTCCAGATGGCTGGGAGTTAGGTAATGGAATGGACCCAACAGACCCTTGGGATTCTCTACTTGATTTCGACATTGACGGAATAGATTTAGACCAGTCTGAAGACGGTATTTTAGAACGTTTGTGGACTAATATTGATGAATATCAGTACCAAGCAAGAACTCCGGACGGTTTTAATTCGACCAACCCACAAGTTGGAGATACCGATGGCGATGGATTAGGAGATGGTGAGGAATATTTCGGGTTTTTCTATGAAAGCTCCAATTTATGGTGCCACTATACAGTACAGATGGAATATGTGTGTGATGATGCTGCTGGACAATCTGCTAATGCAACATATCTTGCAGTTTCAAGTGTTGACTTAGGTACTGACCCTACAAATCATGATTCTGACGGAGATGGCATGCCTGATGGATGGGAGATTGAGAATAGAAGATGGATAGGTTCAACATTCACCGGAGGAAATAACTGGAGTTTAGACCCGAACCGTCCAGAAGATGCTAATTGGGATGCAGATCAAGATGGATTACTCAACCTTTGTGAGTATAAGTGGTCATTAGTTAGATTACAAGCGATTGAAGGTTTACTACTCGAATCACATGGAGAGGACCCTTCATTTGCTCAAAATTGGTCTGCAGCCGATCCCAATGATGTAGATTCTGATGGTGATTCATTGCCTGATGGGTGGGAAGCACAGTATTCTTGCTCTTGGGATTCTTCTAGAGTAGGAATTAATCCGTTGAATGGTTCCGACGCTTTCAAAAACCCTGATGGTGATGGCTATGACATAAATCATGACGGAGAAATTCAACAGAATGAGGCATTTGTAAATTGGTTAGAATTCCATGTAAGAACAGATCTGTTCAATTTTAACGAGACCTTCGATGGAGTTAGTTTACCAGATGGATTCACGACCGATTTATTTGAAAATATTAGTTTCCTTGGTGTCCCTCAGGCTACTTTTGCCGAGAGAGCTGCAGGTTCTATTCTATCTTCACAATTAAAAATAAGCACTGGAACATGCGATCCACTAGATACTGATAGCGATGATGACGGCATGCCGGATGGTTGGGAAATCTGGTTTGCTAGATGGAATTTACTTGAGGATGATTGGACATTGAATCCGCTCCAACCGGACGACCGTTGGCAAGATGCTGATGATGACGGAATGACTAATTGGGAGGAATACAATTCCATTTCTCCAGATTTCTCTGAGACTGACAAAAATAGAACTTCTCCTAAATGGTTTGTTACAACAATTGGCAGTGCTTACGCATTCCAAGCATGGGCAGGAATACTTACTGATACATCATTTGGGTCATTCATTAATGATACTCAAGTTAATTTGACTGGAAGAACTGCTGATCCAAATAACATTGATACTGACGGCGACGGTATTATAGATGGACTAGAATTACTTTTCACAGAATGGAATGTTTCCGCTCAAAAGTGGACACTCAACCCTCTAGTTGCTGATGATGGATATTTCGATTCGGATGAGGACGGAATAAACGACTTACAAGAATTTGCCTTAGCCTTTTCAAATCCCGATAATGGAATTGATCACCCCGAGGATGCGCCTTTGATGCATATAGATGGGGATTTACTTCAGCCAACAGAGAAGTCACAGAGAATATTCAATATTTTAATCACCAAAGATACTCGAGGTAAGAGACTTTTAGATGATTTCAATGATTGGCAGAATGGTGAACCTGCAAATATATTCATCTCGGTAATTATGGGAATTACCGACCCTACAAACCCTGATACTGATGGTGATGGAATGTCGGATGGATTTGAATATTGGTTTGCTGAATGGAATTTGGAGGAAAATTTGTGGGGCATAAATCCTCTGATAGATGGTGATGTCGACTTAGATTCTGATGGTGATAGTTTTGATTGTGATGGCGATGGAGTAATTTCGTCCGAAGAAAAATTCTCAAATCTGCGCGAATGGGAATCTAGGACTTGGGGTAAATATTCTGAGCGAACAAATGTTCCTCAGGATGTTGGAATCTACAGTTTTGGGGACGACGCTATTGATGCATACATGGAAGAGATGGGTTACAACTACTTCCAAGCCCAAAATGGAGTTTACACAGACTTCATTGAAAAAGGCCAAGATAGTTTCAATCGAATGCAGAAAATAAACGAACAAGACCCTGACAATTTTAATCGAACTTTAATCGGTGTTGCAGACCCTACTAGTACTGATTCAGACGGAGATACTATTCCTGACGGTTGGGAATACTGTTATGCTATTTATGGCATGCCAGATATAACTACTGAAGACAGGTGGGCGGCAAACCCGATTAATCCATTCGATGTCTCATATGATGGTGACCATGACGGGTGGTATGATAGAAATAGCATCACAAATCCTGATGCTGGTATTCTTTTCGATATTCCTGCACAACAAGGACAATGGGAGAATAGAGTTTTCACTCCATATTCATTTACTATAGCACAGGGACCAGGAGACCTGCCTTTTACCAATCTAATGGAATGGAATAATCAAACACGTCCAGATCTAAATGATTCTGATGGTGATTCAGTTACGTTCAATACCGTATTATCTGGAAATCAAGTTATTTCACATCAAATAGACTATAATCTATCAGACGGTCGTGAAGTATTCAAGTATGGAATTAATCCAATGGACAATGATACGGATGGCGATATGTTACCTGATTGGTACGAATACGCACATGGTTGGAATGAATCAAATGATAATTTCAGTTCTTACCTCCAGATAAAAGTGAAATGGATTGATGGCGAAACAGGATCTGACTGCGATACTACAACTACATCATGTCTTCCATTATCAATTAGTAATGGAGTCCTTTCAAGGCCTAATTTAGAATATACTTGGTTTAGTTTGGATCCGGCTAATGCAGTCGATGCGAATTTAGATCCTGATATGGATGGTAATTGGGATTGTTCAGGTGCTGGATGTTCATACACACCATATACTAATTTCCAAGAATTTTACACAATATCGGATATTGATTTGACCTCACCAAATGCAGTTCGTCTAAGTTCTTTAGTTTACCAAGGACAACCAGTAGAAGAGTGGTGGCAATTTAGGGGATTCCTGCTGGGGTTGGGAACTAGCAACGAAGCAACTCAAAATTATCTCAAGATGGATAAACAATCTTCAACAGATTTCCGTTATGTGTTAATAGTTGACGACCAAGATGTTGATTTCTTGATTTTGAATACTGCTGATGATATCATTACTACTTCGGGGGCTTGGACTGATCAATGGGAAATATACTATGCCAGTTCACCTCAAACTGCGCCGGTAAGAATAGTTGGTGAACATGAATACGGTTGGTATGCTCTTGATTTAGATGATGACCATATCGCTGAAGGTACAAATCCAATGCATTGGGACACTGATGGTGATTGGATTGTCGATTGGTTTGAAGTTTTCGACGACGAGGAAGACGGCATTAGAGGTGACTCTTCACCGCTTAGATATGATTCGAGACAGACAGGTTAGATAATATATAATTAGAATAATTTCAGTTTAGGAGACTTGGAGATGCGGAAAAATTCAACTTTCGGAATCGCTATTTTCCTTGTATTATTGATGGCGTTAACTCCAATGACACCTTTTTCAGATATTTTAACAGAAGATGCTTCAGCAAGCAATGTTTCTAGACATATCTACCAGTTCAGTGATGGTTCAACTGAATATATGGCTCTTTATCAAAATGGAAGAACGGATGATGGTGCTGAAATTTCAATACCAAAGGGTGCCGAAGTTAGTGATATTTCTATGACATTATCTGGTGCATCTGCAACAGGTTGGTCAAGTGAACTAGTTGATTCAAGAAGTGATTGGATGGATGGAAGTTCAGCAATGACAGATTCAAGGAGTGATACTTTAACACTATCTCCAACCGAGAACAATGAGTCTTTCATAAGCCATTCATTGAGCGAAAATATCAGTCAAGAATCCGATGCATGGTATGATAATGGGACCTTCTCAGTTAGACAACCACATACTTCCAATGCTACTGAGAATTTATTCTCCATGCAGGTGAAAAAAACATCATCAGCATTAATTGCTCAAAGCCAAGGTGCAGTATTGAAACATCATGATTGGCTATTTTTGTCGACATGGTCATCAAAGCAATTTAGTAATGTGGTCAAAAGATTATATCCTAACAATGCAACAGTTGAATCTACTATACTTCTTGAACAAGCTTCCTGTAATTTACCACAACAACCTTCTTCAAGTTATTACTCATATTATGGTTTCAGAGATTGGACGGTAACAGATGATGAAAGACTTTTTGGAATTCTATCCACATATAGATACCACTATTCTTCTTCGGCTCCTGCTGCCAATCACAGAGTACTTGAATTTGATATATCTAAAGACGATGTTTGGACTTGCTTAGATTCCTATGATATATCTCCTCAATATAACGATTATACTGGTATCGCTTATGATTCATCAAGAGATGTAGTTTGGGTTTTGCATAATTCCCAAAGGCGAATAGTTTCCTACGAATTTGATGAAATGCAAACAGGATCATACACAAGGGGTTCGACAATCTATACTTATTTCTCATCTTCAGGTTCCTCATATGAGTGTGGAAAGACAGGTCAACAAGTTAGGGGCTTAGAAGTTAGTGAATCTACATTCTTTATGCGTTGCCAAAAAGGTAGTTCAGGGAGTCAGAATAAGGATGTTTTAGAGGCTTGGAAAATATCTGGAGCCTCCGAAACACTTGTACCACAGTCCAATACAAAACAAATCAATGTTTTAGGATATGGACTTCAGTTTGACGGAAAGAGATTCATCACTGTTGATTGTAGTTATTCCTCTTTCTCATCAGTAACTCTTCATTATAGAGAATATGGAACTGGATGGAGTTATGAAACAATCCCTGCTCCAGGAACTACTACTTGGTATGGGGATATTATTTACACTACAAAACCAGTTCTCTCAGTTAACATGGAAACTTATTGGGATGCACCAACAATTGGAGATAGAGTCGACTATTGGATTTCAGCAGATAATGGTACTCACTGGGAAACAGTAACATCACTTTCTACAATTCACTTTTCATATCCAGGTAATGAGTTAATATGGAAAGCACAATTGATTGGCTCTTCAGCGGTTTCTTGGTGGGTAAATATTGATTACTATACTTCATACTCATCTAGCGGAACATGGGTTTCAGATTATTTTCCAACCGGTACTAAAGTTGGAAAGGTAAGACCAGAGTGGGTTGAAAATAACCCATTAGGTACAACCGTAGAAGTAAGAGTTTCAAATGATAATGGTACTAATTGGATTGCTGCCCAAAATAATCAAGAGGTAAGTTTCCCATCTGTTATTGCTGGAGATTCACTTAGATTCGAGATTACTATGAACTCTCAAAGTCGAGAATTAACTCCATCAGTCGAATTTCTCAGGCTTTGGTATGAAGAAGGTTATCCAAATATGCCTTCAATTAACATAAATGGTGTAGGAGATTGGGATTGGGAGTCATTACAGTTCCTTAATGAATCGAGTATTTCTGTTAGCGATTCCTCGATAGTTGGTTCTGAAGTTTTGAATTCCCCCACATTGGTTTCTGCCCTCAATCAAGAAATATCACCTAACGGTGAAGGTGATGATCTAATTTATCTCTCACTTAAGGCTGAATCGCCCGGTAGAATAAAAATAACAGATTTAGATGTTGAATATATACTGAAAACTAGAGCAGTTGGTGTTTATTTCGACGGAGATGTAGCAGTTCCTGATGGTGTTAAGAGAACTTTAACCGTTAAAGCCGCAGCAGGAGACGATGTACAAAGAGTAACGAAAACTTTCGTAGAATTGATTAATTCAAATGGTAATAATCCAAGTTTTATATGGGAATTTGGTGATTTATGTTCATCATCTACTAATAGTCAAATGATTGCCTTATTTGATGTAAATAATTGTACATCATCTATTGGGCTAGATGGAATTTTAGAGATCTCAATACCAATGAAAACAACATGGCTTTGGGATGATGAACAAGCCACTCAAGCCTTAGTTACAGTAGAGGATGATACAGGAATGGCAGTTTCATCATGGCAAACAGATTCTATGGATTTAAAAATTGAGAATGACATCCAACTTAATGGAATGAATGTTTTCGATGAGACTGGTAAGCAATTAACTAATTTTGAATGGTTGAGAGGTGGTACAAATATTTCATTCACAGGAATTGTCAATTTTGAGGGCTCTCAACTGACTCCTCTACCAGGACAATTTTCACTTAGAGTAATTGGTCAAAACGTGAGTAACTCCGGCGAACCAGTTGGTGACGAAATAATTTTAATTGAGACTCAAAATCCTGGCTTTGGAAATTATAATTTGACTTTCCAAACACCTATGGAATCAACACCTGGAGGAATGGTATTCTATGTTCAAGCGGTAAATTTGGCTAATGGCTCAGAATTTGTAAATCCTAGTTATAATAATATTAGACTAATTCTTGACGGAAATTCACCTCTGGTGATTTCCGTTTCTCCTGATGACAACGAAGAACTTCATGCCTCATTACCTGCACCAGCCGGTCAACCAATTTCTTTAACTATCCAAGATTCAGTTGACCCACCGACACTTGTAACACTTCATTATTGGCTGGGTTGTCGTTCTACAGTCAACACTGCATGTAATGACTATAATTTTGATAACTTGCCTAATCAAGATGAATATCAAACCAAAATTCTCTCCTCTCCGGAAATTAAGACTGGTGGATTGAATATTTTTCAAGGCTTGATTGATGATTCAATGCTTTCTCACGGACAGATTGTTTCTTTCTATGTTTCAGGTAGCGATGGTCAAAATAATCAGATTGCTATGGGTGGAGGTCCTGTATGCCCACAAAGTAATATTCCATGTGATGGAACTTCTAATGGTGCAACTCCTGATTGGTCCAAAGATCTTTCAACTTATATCATTAGAGAGGAATTTATTCCTGAATTCGATTCAAGTAACTCATCTATAATAGGCCACAGTGATGAGCAACCAATTCATCCCGGCGTGCCATATACAGCTCAAATTGCAATATCTGATGGAAACGGATGGGACGATATTCAAACAGTACAAATATCGCTAGACGGAACTTTATTGGAATCAACTTCTATCTTTGTAACAATTGACTCTGATGAAAATGGAGAACCTAAAATCCATGTTGATTCCAGTTCACAATTTATTGCTGTATCAAATATTTATTCTAGTGCTGAGTTTGGAAACATCGAGAAAACTAAGATAATCTTGAGTATAAAGTTCCAGTTAACCTGGCAATTTCCAGAGAGTTATGATACTGATGGAGAAATATTTTTCCTACCTCAAATCTCAGTTTCAGATAAACCATGTTCAATCGACCTAGATGTCCCGTGTTACATTGAGAATTTTGTATTATCTAGTAATGCTTGGAGTTTAGACAATGACTTCAGATTTGATACTATGCCAGGTCATATTACTGCTGTGCAATTAAGGAATGGAATAAATCACTACAATTTAGATTTTGAAGAAACTAGTATTGGAGTTGGCCAAGCATTGAGGTTAGATGGACGAGTTCTATATTCTGAAGATGAAACTCCAGCTCCAGCAGGTATTTTTGATATCCAAATAATGGATTATGACAATCAATGGGAAACTTCTATTCGCGAAGATGGATATTTTAGCATGGATTTTCTTGTTCCCTCATCACCATCGGGACATCTTGATTTTACATTGGTGATGTCCGATATGCCTGGATTATCTAATGATGAAACAGATGTTACACCAAGGCTTAGATTAGCAGTTGATAGTGAAAGTCCAGAAATCATTAGTGTAAAGTTAGACAATGTACCTGGTGGAGGTGAAGTTTCTATAACTAAACTTAACCAAGCCAGTTTACTCATTGAATCATACGATTACTATGGATTTGGCGACTCAGAGATCACAGTCCACTACAGGATTCGCGCAGGAGAGTCAGAAATTTCAAGAGGTAGTCTAAATATAGATTCATACATTAAATTTGATGGAAAATATTTCTGGACTGGGGATGTTGATTTCACGGATTTTGGCGCAACTAATCTTCTTCCTACTTATCAAGTTGATATTTGGCTGACAGGTTCCGATTTTGCAGGTAATTCCTTTGATTCTATACTCAATTCTCCTGAACATCCATTTGCCACTTGGGATTTAGCATTATTAGGGCCAAACATTGACTTATCGCATAGCCAATCAATAATCAAATGGAGTAATCCAAGCCCAAATGTAGGTGATGAATTATCATTAAGCATTCAAGCATTAAATCAAGGTTCCAAAGGTGAAGTTAAATTTGTCTTAGAAAGTCTTGATTTATCCAACAACTGGTTTGAAGTTTCAAATTTATCTATTATAGTAAATCCCGAATCCACATTCTATTCATCAATTCAGTATTCCGTAGAAAATTCGGTTTCAGATAGCATAGAATTTAGACTACTGGTTTATCTCGGAGATGTAGAAATGGACCGTATTACTATTGAGCCTCTGTTAGTCAAAGATGAAGTCATTAGAGATGGCGAGGCACTTGCTAAACAAGCAGGAGATGAATTATTCGGCGTCACTCTATTTTTGATTGCATTAATTTCTTTGTCATTTGGGCTATGGATGTTGGTGGTTTCTCGAAGAATGAAACTCGAGGGAGGAATGTTAGATGATCCAGCAGATCAAACCGAGGAAGTTGAGCAACAAGATTCACAATACAAACAATTACCTGATTTAGATTTACAAAAGCCAATTCAGACTATTCCCCAATCGTCATCAATTCCTTCGCCGAGTGCAACAATTCCCATGCTAAATTCTGTGCCTCAAATTACAATGCCCCCACAAGAAAATGTCAATTCTAACATTGCACCCCTTCCGCCCACAGGACTTCCTGCTGGATGGACAATGGAACAGTGGGAACATTACGGATGGAAATATATTGAAGCATTGACTAAGTGAGTGGAAATATGAGCGAAGAAAGTCAATCAGTCAGTGGTTTAGTAACCTTACAGGAACGTATGGTTAACCTAATCAAGCAACTTCAAATGCCACTAATTGAAACTAGTATGGTTATTGGTAACCACATTAAGCAGTTGATGAAATCATTAGATGAGTATTCATCAGAAACAGGCGTCAAATTCCCTGATAAAGTTACAAACCCTTGGGAACTAAATGTTGATAGTAATACTAATTCTCAAAGTAAAATGGAACTGGACAAGATTCTATCGATTGTTGATAATGATAGAATGGATATTTTGGCCACATTGATTAGAGTAACTTTAATCGAGACAGAGTTGAACCTTTCTGAAGCAATACTTGCGCTAAGAATGTGGGAGCACTTGGCTAGAAGTCAATTAGCGGTTGCAACTTCCCCCGGTCAGTTATTTTCGCCATTGATTATGCCAGAGGAGTGGTAGTCAAGTTTCTAATAATCGAGGTTTTAGGTGATATTATGGGAAGAAATTCAGGAGTAGCATCTCTACTGGCTATGGTAATACTTTTCTCTGGACTTTCAGGTTGTTTTGGTGATGATTTAGATTTCAACTTGTCTGGTGATGAATATTTGGGTGCAGGAATTCCAGGCAGTCTAACTATGGCCTGTTTAAGTTCGCAAAAATACACATCTATGATATTAGAAATCGATTTTGAATCCGGCTACAAACCAGAAACAAGTTCGACCGATCTATTGAAAGAGAGATTGGAACAGGTTTGTGACAAGCCAGAAGGAATTGAAATTCAATTAACAGAAACTGATTTCCAGCATAGTGGTTCTTGGTCTGCAGATGATGTTAGGGACAAAGCTCGAGATGAAAAGTCAAACGATCCTCAATCGGGTTCAACACTTTATTGGCAAGCTATATTTCCTTCAGGGGAATATGAAAATGACGGTGTACTGGGTGTTGCCGTAGATGCATCTACAGTTGCAATTTTTGGTGATTCTGTAGATGACGCCCAAGGACCAATCTTCAGTAGACCTTCATCAGAGGAGATAGAAAATTGTGTTCTAGTGCATGAATTTGGACATCTTTTAGGGTTAGTGAATTTAGTATATCAATCTCCTGTTGACCACGAAGATCCAGATCATCCGGGGCATTCGAATAATGAAGAATCAGTAATGTATTGGGCTGTTGAATCAAGCGATATTTCTAATATAATCACGGGACAATTGCCTGATGAATTTGATCAAGACGATCTAGACGACTTAGCTGGCTTAAAAGCAGGAACTATTGAAGTTGAAAAACAACTTTGGCTGCCTTAGTTTTTCAAACTATTTTCTGACACTAGTTTTGTTCCATCCCGCCATGCGTCAAAAATCGAAAAAAACCACAGTGCAAACCAAAGTATGACAGTTAATGCTAATGGAATTTGCAGCAATGTCCAGTCAGTTGCTTTTCTATGCTTCTTATTGAAATGTTGGCCGAGAAACAGGAACGGGATGCCAGCAAGTAGTGCAGCAAAAATGGGTCTGAGCGCACCCCAAAAGCCCACTCCCAGTGTCATTTCTTTCCAAATTTGTTTTAGAATTGTGAATATTCCTGGTTTGGATTTGGTTGGTAAATCATTCAAAACAATTTGAGAATCAACCGTTGACATTTGACCGCCCGATTACACGCTTTAGGTTTCACTTTGTCAAGATAACCCCATTTTGCATACATGAACATCAATAACTTGTTCATCTAGTATAAACTCATGAGAAGAGTTCTTATCACAGGATTTGATGTCTTTTCTAAACATTCTAAAAATATCTCAGAAGATTTGGTTTTGACTCTACCTAATGAACTTTTGATTGCCGACCCTTGGGGTAAATCTAGGCAGTACGACATTGCCAGTATTGAAGTTAAACTTGAAAAAGAAATTTTAAGCGTTGATGAAAATGGTTCTAGACGAATTTCAAATAGGATTGATTCGGGAGATACTTGGGATGCAATAATCCATGTAGGCCTGTGTGGTTCATGTGAAATTCCGAGAGTTGAATTAGTTGCGAGTAACATTTTGGATATGAGAATCCCAGATAACCAAGGTAGATTAGAGAAAAATACTAAACTAGGTGAGATAGACAAAAAAATTATGTTAAATCACGATTTCATCTTTTCTGAAATCATCGACCAAGAATTTGAATTATCTACGGACGCTGGAAATTTTATCTGCAATGAAACATACTTCTACACTCTAAAGTCGATTGAAGATCGAGGTTTGGAAAAAAGAATGCAATGTTTATTTTTACACTTACCCGATTACAAATATATCACACTTGATAGTTGTTCTGAACTACTTAAGGAAATCATAGGTAGGACATTATTCAAGCCTGTTATGCCAGTTGCAGCAGGAGTGATAATACACGATTCAGAGTTTTTGATTGCTAGAAGAAACGATAATTTGAATTACGGATTTTGGGAATTCCCCGGAGGGAAATTAAATTTTGGAGAAAGTGCTTCTCAGGCAGTAGAAAGAGAATTGAAAGAAGAGTTTGATTGGGATGTAATAAGTCTTGAAAATTTGGGAACATGGTATCATATTGAAACAGAATACGATATTGAATTGAAAGTATTTAGGTGTAGGTTTAATGGAGATAATCCCAACTTTCTGGACAAAAGGAAATGGACTTCTCACGACCAAATTAAATGGATCAGTGATCCCTCCGAGGTAAGTCCATATGTTGGGAGCGACCAAGATGTTGCAAGACATGTATCAAAATTGATCTAGATCCAAGTACTTGCTTCACCAGATTCATTCATCGCTCTATCATCATTTATTGAGCGTGGAATACTATCTCTACCACTATGCCAAGTTGCCGCTTCGATCCAATCTTTCAGATTATTACCCTGTAATGTAATTTTCATTGAACCTCCAAGTGGAACTTCCCCCGGTATGTTAAAGGATACTTTTCCTGAAAGTGCAGCCTGTCTTGAAATATGAAAATAGCTTTCATTTGAATCAATATTCATGCTCATTGAATCTAGAGCAGTATCAAGAATTCTCTGCTTATGTAGTTGTTCTAAAAATGTAGCCATTGAAAGGTTTGAAGAAAATATCAACTGTTCTTTTGCATTTCCAAGTTCAGGAACTGACAACTGTTTATCTATGGGAAAGTTAGGGAAAAGGTTGGTTATGCTTGTGTATACCTTATCTGGCATATCAGCCCCCGATAATTTTGTTTCAAGACTGACAGTTATACCCTCATCTCTGCCATTGAGCTTCAATATTGGCCCAGTCATGTTTCGGCGTAATAATAACTCTTCTTGAATCTGTCTTTTTTACTAAATTTTATGCGAAGTATCAAATCCAATATTCAGTTCTTGGGACATGGAAGGGAGTGAAGGGCCAATTATGGCATCAATTATTCCCGTTTTGAATGAGGAAAAATATATCGGTGCATGCTTAGATTCCTTGATTAATCAATCATTAGATTCATCCAGTCATATTGTAATGGTTTTAGATGGCGGTTCATCAGATAATACAACGGGAATTGTTAATCAATATATTTCGAAGTCAAATGAGATTGGTGGTCCAAAAATTATCCTTCTAAATAATCCTGGGCGATATGTTGCTGAAGCGCGAAATATGGCTTTGAATAACTTACCTAGCAGTATTTCATTTATCATTGAACTGATAGGGCATTGCACAGTGCCAACTGATCACTTGGAAAAAAGGCTAGAGGTATGGAATAGTTTGGAAAATAACAGCGATAGGAATATTGGTGCCTTAGGAGTCAAGGTTTTACCAAGTTCCGAGGGTAAGACTATGATTGAAACATGGATTGAATCTGCATTATCTTCTAAGTTTGGAAGTGGTTCAGGCCAGTTTGATAATTTTTCTAGTACCTCTAAAACCAAAGTCCCAGCATTTAGTATGCATTCCCGTAATGCTGTTGATTCAATCGATGGTTGGGATAATAATTTCATTACTAGTCAGGATAGTGACTTATCAATGCGGCTAATGAAAGGGGGTTATGACTTATATCGAACAGATGAAACATATGTAAATATGGTTAAGCGTTCGGGTTTTAGTAGTTGGCTAAAAATGGGATATCGTTATGGCTTTTGGCGTACAAAAATTATTAGAAAACATAGAGATCGAGTGAGTAAAAGAGAATTCCTCCCATGGTTAGGTCTATTGGTCACTCTAGGTCTAATTATCGCAGGTAGTGAGTTTTGGTATTTTCCCATTATAATTTATAGTATTGTATTATTAGCAGAAGGTATTTCATTTTCTGTTAAGTGGAAAAATTTCTCCTTGATTATTGGTCTGCCAATATGTTTAATTTCCTTACATGCTACATTTTCATTGGGTCTTCTTATGGGGAACTTTAGGAAAGGTAAAGCATCTAATGATCGGTGATTTTTCAAACATAGGGTGGCAACTTACTTGAGTTATGAGTATTAGTCGAGGTTAGATAAGATGGCAAGTGATTCATTCAGTTCTCGAAGTGTGGCGTTTTTGCCTCTTCTTATCATGATTTTCATTCATGTATTTGTAACACCATTGAGAGAGATTTTTACTATAGAGCCACTATTTCTCATTCCTTGGTACGGTTTTGGTCTACTTCTAGGAATTCTAATTTATAGAAAAACATTCATTGTCAAAGATTACGAATATCGACGTTCGAATGTAATGAAAAAAATGAAAAAGGTATACGATGCTGAAGAATCTGGAGTTTGGCAGACAAATGCTAAGATTGAATCGGAATTTTCAGAAATTGGGATGGAAAAATTACAACAACGAATTGGAGATATAAATCGAGAATCTCCTGAAATGGAAATCGATAATGAACAAAAAGTCGATGTTCAATTTCTAAATGAATCAAGTCACATAGTTGAAGCGACGCGAAGAGTTACAGGCGAGTCTAATTATGAGGACAAAGAGATAAATTCAACTATTGGTGCAACAAGAAAATCTAGCCCGATGGACAAATTTTTAGACGGGATAGCTAGCTTGTTTGGTCGTAAAGACTCTGATTTAATTCGTGAAGAAAAAAGAATCAGTGCTCTAAAAGCCGCATCAAATGCGTCACCTGTTTATGTTTCGAGACCTAATACACCACTTCAAACTACCAGGAGAGATGTAGATTCAACACTCAAAGCAACTTCAATGACAGACCAAGGTGAACAGGAAGATTTCTTAGTTGCAGCCGGTAACGAAAGTCAGTCTGCAGATTTAGAGCAACCATCTCCAGTTAACTACCCACAAAATCAAGATGCATATTCTTGGGACAGTGATATGAAAACAACCAGTTCGGAAAGTATTGAATCAATGGCAATGATTCCAGGGCAGGTACAATCAATAATTCCAATAATCTCTGCTAAAACTCAGAAAACCTGCCGTGGATGTGGTTATGCTACTCCAGATAATGAGCGTTTTTGCCCAAATTGTGGGCTTGACATTTTGCCATAAATCACTTGGTTAATTCCGTGATGTTCAAAGGTCATTAGGTACCCCGTCGTTTTACTCGGTGGATTTCATGTCGGATAAGCGAGACTACTATGAGGTGTTAGGAGTTTCAAAAGACGCAACTGAAAAAGATTTGAAAAATGCATTCAGAAGTTTGGCAAGAAAGTATCATCCTGACCGAAGTAATGAGGAAGATGCCGAAAATAAATTTAAAGAAATTCAAGAAGCATATGCAGTTCTTTCCGACAGTGAGAAGCGACAGATGTATGATAGGTTTGGACATGATGGACCTTCTGGATCTCCATTTGGAGGATTTGGCGGTGGTGGATTTAATATAAATCTGGAAGACATACTCGGTGGTGACTTTTTCTCAAGTTTCTTTGGAGGTGGCTCCAGACGTCAATCCCAAAAACGAGGTAATGACATTCTCATCAGGCATAGTATAAATCTTGAATCCGTACTAAATGGGACCTCTGAGGAATTGGAAATTGAGTTGCCTGTTAGTTGCTCTGATTGTAACGGAACAGGTGGAGAAAATGGAGAAACTCAAACATGTAGTGATTGCGGCGGTCAAGGAAGAATAAGGGCTAGGCAACAAATTGGCCCATTTGTTCAAGATGTGGTCCGTGAATGTTCCACATGTAATGGTAGTGGAAGAATTGTCATATCAAAATGCAAGTCTTGTAAGGGTATTGGTAGCATTCAAGAAGAAACAAAGTTAAGATTCAACATACCAATAGGCGCTGAGAATGGAACCAGATTAAGAATGCGTGGAAAGGGCGAACCTTCGACTCAAATTAATGGGCAAAATGGAGATCTATTCATCGAGTTGGAAATTGAGCAACACCCCTGGTTTGAACGTTCAAATGCTGACTTAATCATGTCATTACCAGTTGGTTATTCTGACTTAATTCTTGGAACTCAAGTAACACTACCCCATATTGATGGAGAGGAATTAAAGATTAAAATTCCTCCAATGACTAATTCTGGTGAAACAATTGAGATTAGAAAGCGTGGTTTACCAAGGGCTCGTGGCTCTGGTAGAGGAGATGTTGTTGTTTTAGTCAAATTATTTATGCCAAGAAAATTAAGTAAAGATGTGAAAAAGAAACTCGATGAAATACAAGGAAATATTTCACCAGAAGACATCATTTCTTCGATAAAAGACGATGCAAAAGATAGAAGAAATTAATCACTCTTCTGAATCTTCTTGATATCTGAATAAAGTAGTAGGTATTCTTGCAGCATACGGATTTCCATCTACTCGTCCGTTGATTTCAATATCTACAGACTTTGAATTTCCTTCTAATTCAGCGGTTATGAATGTCATATTTCCTTCCACCATTGAATCCAAGAATATTTCCTCACCATTTGCTAGGAATTTAGGGTGTACCTTCGAAACTTTCCATGCCCCACCTTCTGGAGAATCTAGTCTTAATGCTGCCAACTCCCAGTTTCCTTGAAGGATATTTATTCCGATAATAATTGGCCATGTGCCCCTTTTTTCACTGATTCTTTCATCCAGTTTCCACGCGGCTAAAGCCACACCTTCAGTACGATACTGGATATCAAATTCACCCCACATTTGACAAGCATCATTCCAATCTAATGTAGAAATTGAATCAAGAGCCTTTCTCAAGAACTTTCTTCCTTCTTTTGGAGTAGTATTTCCAGAATCAAGTCTAGACTTTAGCCATTTCAGTCGCATTTTTTTCTGAAGAAGTGATGTAGCAAAATGAGATTTTTTTCTGTACATCAAATATACAATCATTGCTGGAACTAAGAACAGCAGGCCCATAAACCATCGAGCAATTTCACCCCACATTTTTGCACCTTCATCTGGTGGAAACCATGGTTCTTCGCCCTCGTCGACTAATTCATAATAAGTTGAAATGGAATAATTTTTTGAACTAATATCTTCGCCCCAAGTGTGATTATAAACAGATGAATCGACTATACTAATTCTCAAAAAGTGAGTCCCTCTTTCTACTTCTAAAGCCACCTCAATTTTGCCGAAAGAGACAGACCTAACTTTTGCCTCTTTATTTTCCCATGTTTCTTGATTCTTTTCAATCACTTCAATTTCACAGTTTTCAATGTCGCCCTCAACAGTGAATTTAACAAAGTGAATTGAATCTTCCCAGCCTGTAATTTCAAATTTATATACGTCTGAATAGTCAAAAATCGGGAGAGTAAACTCTCCATTTACTGAACTTTCACCAATAACGATTGTTGGCCAACTTGAGTTATCTGTTGCTTTGAAAATAGGAGTTAAAGACGGTGCTTCAGTGCCTTGATTAATGTCAGAGTAGTCTTCTGATGATATCATGACAAAGAAAGAAATTCCAGTTATATCTAGTCTAATCAGGTCCGCATTTGGGTAAGCATATACATTTGATTTTGTATTGCTCTGTAAAACTATATTTTCATATAATGACCAGTTACCATCAATCAATTGGTAACAATTGATACTAACTTCTTCTAAAGGAGAAAATAAATTAATTCTCTCAGCGAGTTTAGTTTCTATTAAAACACTTTTCTGATGATGGCCATAAATTTCACTAGACTTCAATTCAGAAAGACTCATAATTTGATGAGACTTGAAAATGGTACTCTGTAAAGACCAAACTGTATTTGGTGAAGATGAATGGACCTTAACCAAAGCTCGACCATCCTCATCAAAATACCAATACTCTGGTTGTGATTGTTGATTGGCAGACATCTTATTATTAACACTTAAATTCCCATCCAGTAAATTTTCAGACGATAAATTTTGGAAAAAGACTTCAACCTTCATATCAGATGTCGAGTGAAAAAGAGACATTTCTAATGTGTCTCCCTCTGAAATATTGATTGCAAAGTATTCGCTTTGGCCATTGTCAATTATCCCATTAACGAATGAAGAACTAGATAAATCGCCATTTGGAATCGAATATATATTTCCTCGAGTATAATTTTGACAAGGATCAAATTGATCGCAAACTTTGCTATTTACAAAGTTGATTTGCTGGTTAGGAGAAGGGCGCAAAGTATCATAATCATCTGATACATTATGGATTATTGATAAGTCAATTTCTTCGTTAACAGAAGATTCTATGCTCAGTTGAATGTTTCCATCATTTGTAGCCTGTCCGGTTAAATCATTACTTGATGTATCAATTATTGTGCCATCCAATGATATGGTTCCAACGCATGATTCACAATCCATTAAAACACTATACCACTCATCTTCTTTTATCTGCCACGATTGTGTATATGTTTGGTCACTTTCGATGTATATTGCCGTTAATCGACCATCATTATAAATCGATTCAACGCTTGTATCTGCACTAGTAGTAGGGAGGCTTGAAGCAACTATTGAAGTAACAACAAGTAATGAGAAAAAATGTGTTAATTTACTCATATGATACCTCCTCCAAAACGCTCCAGAAGTAAGTAATGTTTGAACTTAGGCCTTCTATTCTTCAAACCCTTCAATAATATGATTCTGTAGGATTAATTATGGCGCAGGAATTAGGTAGGGTTGTTTTCAGCCGAGACCGATATGCGCGTTCATGGAGTTTAGGCGATCGTAAAAATCCTATTTCGAAGACTCCAATTTTGATGCAGTTGAATGGTGATCCAGAGATGGAAGCATATCTTTCACCATTTTTTTCAACTACCGATTCTAATATTCCTTCGACTTTGTCTGTGAGTTCAAAGGTTGCATTATCTCCTCCCGATTTCTCTGAAAACTCCCCAAATTACGAGTCATTTATTGGTCATGTCTTGCCTCCTTCTCTAGAAGAAGCAAATGCTGGTGAATCTGCAGGTTCTGGACAATTACTGCCTATTTCATGGCAAAGGTTATCTCATGATACTACTCTTTTAGATTCAAACTTGAATCCGTCAATTATCGTACTTGTTGATTCTGTACAATTAGCATCCCAACCTGGTAAATTAGTTAAGGCGATTAATGTGCTTAAAAATAAATTTCCAGGTTCATTACTTTGGACTCCAGGTATTGGAGGGCCAGATAATGCGGCAGTTCTAAATTGGTTTGGCGTTGATATTTTTGATTTATCACGTTCAAGAATGTGTAATTCAGCAGGAATAATTTTGTCTGAAAATGGTCCAAGAATGCCAGATGATTCGATGAACGAATCAGTAAACATGGATGTGCAGATACAGCATTGGAAACAATCTATTGCATCGATAAAATCTAATTTGAAAAACGGAACCCTTCGTTCTTTGGTAGATAAGCAGTCACTTAATAGCCCGAATTTAGTTGAGCACTTACGAGAACATGACAAAATTTGTTCGGAGCAACTTGGAATTTTAGCCAGTCACGTAGATAAAGAAAAACTTCTTGATTGTAGCAGTCCAAATACTCTCAATGACCCGGTTGTTAAGGAGTGGTGCGAATTTATTTCTCACCATTACACCGCCCCAAAAGGTCTAGATAATGTATTAATTCTTCTTCCATGTTCTGCACGTAAACCCTACCGACTGTCAAAATCGCATGGAAGATTCATTAGAGCGATAAATACTAACTCGTGTCATGAAGTAATGGTTACTTCTCCTTTGGGTTTAGTGCCTCGAGATTTGGAAGAAATTTGGCCTGCATCACACTATGATATACCGGTTACAGGGGATTGGTCGAATGACGAATTGATTAGAACACAAACTATGCTTGAATCACTTCTCGCCAGGCACGAATATAATCTGGTGATTAACCATTCGGGTATGAAACTAGACTCCGGTGATATTGAATTGATTGAAACACGTGTAGGTATTTCTGCTGGCAGTAGTGAAGCCTTGGAGAATTTATCTAATGCTGTTAAAGATGCGATTCAGCGTTTTAGTCTAGCAAATAGAAAGAATAGCCATTCACTAATGGATACATTCTCTAGTGTTTCACGAAAACAGTTAAACAACGATAAATGGCTAGAAGGTGTATTAATTAGGGGTAAACCACCGTTCTGGAGATTGGAAAAAGACAATGTTCAGATAGCGATTTGGTCCATCGATAGAAGAGGATTTTCATTTTCCAAATCTGCTATTCCAATTTTACATCAAAATGATACTTTATCTAAGATTTCAATCAAGTCTGGACCTAAACTAAAGGGAGATATTTTCTATTCAAATATAGATTCATTCGATTCTGACATCAAGGCTGGGAATGATATTTTGGTTTACCAAGACGGTTCTCCAGTAGGACTTGCTAGAGCAGTTGCCCCTGCGTGGGAATGGCCGATTACGGGTGGAAGATTGGCAAAGACTCATCAAAGATTGTAGAATTATCTTAATTCTTTCTGTTTTACTCATGCGGAGTGGTTAAGAAGGGGGGACAAGTCGCCGACTTGCTTTGAGTGGTTATTATGGCACGTATGTACAAATCCAGAAGAGGAAAAAGTGGCTCATCTAGACCTTTTGTTTCCGAGGCTCCAGAGTGGTCGAATACCGATGTTAAAGAGGTCACTTCTCTAATAGTGGAACTTGGAAAGGCAGGACATTCAACCTCCGAAATAGGTATTATTTTGAGAGACCAGCACTCAGTTCCTAACGCTAGATTGGTTGTTGGAAAGAGAATTGGTGCGGTATTGGCAGAAAATGACATTGGAGGCACTTATCCTGAAGATTTGATGAATCTAATGCGACAAGCTGTCGGTATAATCAATCACTTGGGAAGTGGAAACCACAAAGATCTCCACAACAAGCGTTCCTTGGAGATTACAGAATCTAAGATTAGACGTTTATCAAATTATTACAAATCTGAGGGTAAGTTGCCTTCAGAATGGCGATATAAGCGTGATGAATTACGCTTGATGGTCGAGTAATGTACTCTTAGAAATGGGAGAGTTTGAATAATTAGACTTTTGTCGTCTTATTGAAGCCAATGAACGATTTACTTGCCACCCCACCTTTTGAGGATGTGAGAGAATATCTTCAATTTGTTCATGAAAAAATTTCATCATCAAGTATGGTTTATCTTGTTGCACCATCAGATTTAGAAGGTGTTTTGGCACTTGCAAACTTAGAAGCATCATGTATTGATTCTGGAATTAGATATAGCAGACGATTGATAAAATCGAAGCAACATATCCCACATGGTGAGAAAGAGGAACATGAAATAAAAAAAGACGGACTTACAATTATTGTTGAACCATTCGAGGATACGTGGGAATTTTCTGAACTTAAAAACGAGGATCATATTAGAATAGTTCCTCTTTCTGTTAGCATTAGGTTAGGAAAAAATAAGAATAAACGATTAGGTGCTCTTGATGTTGTTTCGCAGTGTTCAGCAATTGCTGCGATGATTGCACCAAATGGTTCTAGAGTTCGGAGATTAAGGCCGTTTGCTGTTGGTGGGCAGTGGTTAAGAGATTCATTAGACAATACCTTTGATCCAATTCATTCATCAATTAGGGATGTTCTTAGAGATGAGGGTAGTGTTAGGGTAGTTGCTTTACCAGAAGTTGAAATTACTTCTTCGGGCATGATTCCTAATCTTTCACAAACTATGCTACGTAGACTGAAGAAGCGTTGGAGTAGTATGGATTATGAGTCAAGAAGTCAAGCAATTGGTGAATTGATTTTACCAACATTGACCGACAAGTCTGTATCCACTCCAAGGCTTGAAGAATTGTTCTGGCATCGGTTATTAGTAGGGACTCAAAAAATGGATATCTATAGTCAAATAAATGAAGCTAAGAACGTTTGGCCAACAGATGAAAACCTAACTAAGTCTCATTCAGGAGCAATTCTCAAGAATCTAATTTCTAATGGAACATTGTTCGATTAGTATACGATGCTTTCAAACCTAAGCGCTTTCTCGGCTTGTCATGGCAATCGAGAGGTTATTAACTGGAAGCATCCGTGACCAAGTCCAAGAACTGATGTCTACTGAAGATTTAGTGATTGATGCTTTTAGAGATTTAGTCAAAGACGAACTTAAGAATCATATTCGTTCAAAGGTCGACCAAGATCCGGAATTGAAAAAGGAAATAAAAGAAGCAGTTGCCTATTATTTCCACACTAAAGCAAGGACCATATATGCTGAATTGAAAGCGACTAGGGCTGCTACAAGGTTAGGGCTAAGATTACTTCCCGATGATTTACAAGGAGAAGTTGGAGAAGCAATAGTCTCCTTGTTTGAAAAAGAACTTGGAGCATTACTAGAAAAAGCACTTTGATTGGTTTAGGCAAAGAGGTTATGTTTTGATACATTTTGTGAAAATATAGTAGTGTATGTTATGAGGCATGAGTGTCCCGTGTGGCATGTGGTAGTCAGCAATAGGTCATCAACGCTGATTCTTTCAGTATTGTTCATATCATCTATTTTCGCTTTTTCATCAGCATTAAATTCTGTCGAGGCTGAGCCAGTACAAGTTTGCTGTGACGATGCATCTGTTGTAGATTTATTCTTATTGGGAAGTTCAAGTGGTGATTTATCACCATTTTCTCAGAGGTTAGACACTGAATCTTCATCTGCTGTAATAGTTAACTCAATTACATCTCAAGAGGAAATAGGTTCATGGAACATGGGTGAAATTTGGCCTGGACAAGTTCCAGAATCCACATGGTCATTCAGTATTTATTACAAAGTCAGTGATGCAGGTGGCGCCCAAGTTAATGCTACAGCAACGCTCAATATTGGTTCATTAACATTCTCAGATTCTACCGAATTCGGTTCATCAGTACTGCCGCAAGGCGAAGGTGAACTGACTTTTGACATACCGGTAGACTCAACATCTCTCTCGGCATCTAGCGATGTTGAATTAGTTTTGACGGCAAGAAATGTAGTTTTCAGTGTTCCTGAGAGTGGCGCCAAATTGGAACTATTTTGGGGCTCTGAGGAGCATGACTCAAAAATTACTGGAGAAATCCCATTGGCTGATTTGATTGTTGAAGATCCAATAGTTGAGGGTTCTGACATCTACATACCAGTTAAAATCGATTCACCTTTTGGATTAGATGCATTAGCATATTCAGATTCAATTGAACTCCGTGTCAACAATATTGTCGTAGAAGGAGACCCCATTGAAACTAAGAGTGGAGACTCAATTTTTGTGACTTGGACATGGCAAGGTGCATCTGGAGGCGTGGAAACTATTCAAATTTCAGTCAGCCTCTCTATTCAACCGTCAGGACCTACTCTTTCTGGACAGGCTAGTTTTGAAATCGAAACTTTTGATACTGGAGGTGGGACTGGAACATTTTATCCACAAGATGAACCCCTACGAACTAGTGGTGTTGGAAGTCCGCTGGATGTTGAACAAATAGTAGAGTTATCAGACTCAAAGGGCAAATTGAAAATTTCTAAAACAACAACAATGGAAATCGGCGGTGAAATGGCTTTTTGGATGAGGTGGGGAATGGATCACATTGGTGATACGAACCTCCCATCCACTTCAGTATTATATGGTTGGAATCCTGGTTCAGTGAGTGATGAGGAGCGTGTTAGTAGAAACATTGAGTCTGTTGAAATAGAACAATTCCAAAGAGAAATGGTGAAGCGATTTAGAACATATATGACTGGCACCAATGGAATGCAAATTGATAGTGGAGAGTTACTTGGTGACCAAGGTGACTTCGACACAATATCTATCTCAGTTGATTTAATGGGAGAGACTAAGGTAATAAATCACCCACTCAAAATCATTATTTCTTCATTACAAACAGTTGAATCTGATGAACGATTTTACCTGATGCGAACATTCACATCTACCCAATCAGCGCCTCTGTGGCAGGATTATTCATTATTAATTGAAGCAACTTCTACTGGCTTAACGTCATTTGCTGATGCGGAGTTGCTCGAATCGGATGATATTTCCTTCAAGCACTCTAGGATGCCATGGGGTGAGAAAATAACTGTTGAAGGAGAGAAAATTAGTCTCTCAGAGGATTTCACAATAAGTTTACAGCCAACAAAAAATATTCTCTATGGTCCAGTATCACTAATTGCTATAGCCGGAGCTGTTCTTTCGGTGGGATTCTTTATGTCTTTAGGTATTACAAGAAATAAACATAGAAGATTCTTGATGTTTGAATTAATACTTATACCTCTTGTTATGGTCATATATTTCTTTTCATATCCTCCAATCTTCGTAGGTTCAGCTTCTGGGATTGTTGTAATTATATGGCTTGTCACATCAATTGCTAGCCCAAGAAAATTTGCTGATGTACAAGACAGAGCCACAGTTGAAGAAACTACACTCCCAACTATAGGTTGTCCTGCATGTAAAACAGTGAACCTAGTTACAAGTGATGAAAGACCGTTGAGAATTGCCTGTACTGGTTGTGGTAGGACAATTAAAATTGTTGGATAATTAGAGTTTTAATGATTTCAAAGATTTCACGATTGCTTTAGATTCTTTGTAATCGCTCGGTGAGAAGTAGCCTGAAAACTCTCCGTTTTCATCAACAGAAACAACCGCTTGAGGACTTCTTTTCTTAATTGATTTTAACACATCTCTTAGAGTATCAGAATTTTTTACTTCCATGAAATCCATTTCCATTAAATCCCCACACTTAACTGAATTAGTATCCATCCCTTGATCGATGGCTTGAAGAAATTGCTTATACCCCATCACTCCCTTTACCCTAGATTCGTCATCGAGAACAATAAGTACTCCACCTGGAACTGAAAGAAGTCGCTTCGCACCTTCTTTTAGAGTATCACCTACTCCAACGGTTATATGTTCATCATTTAGATTAAGTTCTGAAATGGTCTTAACAGGCTGAGTCATAACTACCGCTGTAATACCTCGGATTTGATAGTTACCCTATTCGTGGGTGAATAAAATTGTAGATTTGTCAATAATAATACCGTAACCAATTCTTTCGAGTTGTACAATTGAACCAACGTCATATGCATTTGTTTCGATTAATCCATTGATTCTGTTTAAATCTCCTCCATCAGGATAAATTAGAGTTGCTTCAATCTTATTTTCCTCTGAAATCCAATGAACAATAGGCCTTTTATCAGTACGTTCGGCTGAAACATAGTTCGCTCTATTTCCATCCAAATCAAAGTCAGCAAATTCTTTTAGGCGAATATTTTTCTTTTCAAAATCAGAACCTTCGATATAAATTTTTGAACTGGAAATACTAACCTTTCTTTCACCCATCGATTCGACATTTGGGTGAACTGGTAACGAAATCAATTTTGCATGATTTCCAACAAGTTCGACTGCTATTGGATTTCTAACGAATGAAATTCTAGGTGCTGTGTCATCGATTTGTTTAGTGTTGTGCGAGTAAAGTGTTGCTAATGGGACAGAAATATCTTTTTGGGTTACGCCAAGTTCGATCCAAAATCGTCTCAACGCTTCTGCTGAAATACCTCTTTTCTTCAATGCAGATATGGTTGGAAGTCTTGGATCATCCCATCCTTCAAACATTCCCGCTTCAATGTCTTTACGCATTTGCGAGGTTGAAAATCCACCCCATTCATGAACTTTCACTCGCCCCCAGTACATTGTTTCGGGATATTTCCAGCCGAAGTGTTGGTAGAGTAGTGTTTGCTTTCTAGTAGAATCCATCAAATCTTTACCCCTAATTATGTGAGTAACGCCTTGTAGATAATCTTCTACAGCGCTTTGGAAATCAAGGAGTGGCCAAACTCGATATTTCGATCCGATTTCCTTTCTAGGATGCGGATTCTTTTCAGTATCTTGAATTCTTAGTGCAGGCCAATCTCTTAAGGCAGGATTTTTGAGGTCCATGCCAGTTTTTACACGAACGACAGCGTCTCCGGGTTTGAATGTTCCATCGAGCATTTTGTTCCATAACTCTAGATTAATAGTCTCATTTTGTACTCTACACTTACACTCTTTCATATCAATTCTTAATTGGCGAAATTCATCTGCACTACAAGTACAAACATATCCAAAACCTTTCTCTAGCATTTGTTTTGCATAACTATAGTAATTCTCGATACGGTCACTTGCAATTATAATCCTGTGTGGCTTAAATCCAAGTAACCACTCAGCCTCATTAGGGATGTCTTTGTATGCTTCAATAAGAGGTGGTTTAACCGATGTATCGGTATCATCGAAGCGAAGAATCAATTCACCATTGAACTGCTTCGCATATGTGCCGTTAATAACAATGCCACGTGCATGTCCAAATGATAGAGGCCCATTCGGATTTGGAGCAAATCTTAGTACTACTTTTCCATTTTCTGCATTTGCCAATTCGGGAAGTCCGGTTCGACGCTCCTTCTTTTCTCTTTTCTCAAGTAAATGAGGTGCTTCATCTTCAAGTACTGCTATAAGATGTTCAATTCCTTCAGATTGAGCGAGGGAATTAGCTTCTGCTACTGCTTTTGAAATCAATGGACTAATCAATTTACCATATTGTCGTAAATCTGTATTCATACCCATAATTCGTCCTATTACAGAACCTGGATTTGCCTTACCCTCATACTCTATTGCATTTTGAACAGCAGTATGTCTGATTAAGTCAAGCGTCTCATCATCTGGAGTCCACGACATGGGGTTCAAGCACCCCTACTGTCAATACTTCATCAAATGCTTGCACAAAAAACTAGTTTCAAAACAAAGTTGATTGACTTTTAGGAGGTTTATTTCTCTTAGGCAATTCTTTGTCATGAAGTTTTTTCCATTCCCTTTCAACGGTTGCCCAACTCCATCTCAACTGAGGATGAGGTTCATTTTCAAGTAATTTGGGCAATATTTTCTTTGTATTGGGGTCGCTTGGGTAACCAGAGCCAACAGAGAAACCCAAAATGCCTGAAATTTCTTCAATACACTCATCTCGTTTTTCTTTAGCAAGTATGCTTGCAATTCCAACGAATGGATCATTTTCGTCGGCTTTATGTTCACTAGTCATTGTGGAATTTTCCCATGGCCAAGATTTTAGTTGATTTGCTATTCTGTCTGTGAAGCGTTTTGGTTTTACATCACAAGCATCATTTAGTATCTCCACTGATTGTTTAACTTCTTCAGGTAATCCATTGATTGCCTCTGCAAATAATTCAGTTTCAAGTACATTCAATCCTTGTTGATTAGATGAAGAATCAATTCTTTCTGGGTGGCAAATGATTAATTTATAATGCCATGATTTAGTCTTTGAATTTTGGTAAAACCATTCTATCAATTCTTTTCTCTTCTTTTTAGTAAGAAATTTCGAGTCCTTAACTCCTACAGATTTCAATAAGTCGTACTGATCTATTGGTAAAGCAACAGCACAAACTACCAATGGACCAATTACGGGCCCTCTTCCTGCCTCATCAACACCAATTTTCCACATATCTATCAAAAATCTAAATCATCATCAATTTCGGTATTAGGTAGTGGTACCGATTTTGTAACAGCCGGAGATGAATTCTCACTCTTAGGTATGATATTCTTCGGATCCTTGCGCGAAGTAATACTTGTTTCAATAGGTTTCATTTCCAGTGAATCATTGTTAATATTTGGTCTAGAAATTCCCTTTGTGTTGATTTCATCAAGCAATTCATTGGCAGTGCCTAGGACCATCGATTTGTCATGTACGTCCAAAACCATAGATGCCGCCTGTCTTAGAGGTTCATCAACTGGAGCTGATGCTTGTTGTGGTAACCCCGCTTTTGCTCTAAATGCATTTTGAAATGTTTCAGCAGAAATATTTTTTGATTGAACNGTTTCCTGAATTTCTCCATCACCTTGTTTGAATTTATCCATCCAATCTTCTACTTTTTCGGGTGCTTCTTTTTGGTACATTAAATGCCTCAATGCTTCATCTTCCTTTCTTATTTTTCTATCTTTTAATGATTTATTCAATACGATGCCCGAAATTATTATGGATAATATGATTAAAGACCAAGATTTGGTTATTTCAAGTATATTTGATGCAAACTCTGAGAAATCAAAACTCGCATCATCTTCCTTGTCCACCCATTCTTTGCCAATATAATCAGCCGAGGATGTAAATATAAAAGGCATATCAGGGGCAAATCTAGAACGAATTGATGTGTTTAGGAACATAGTGCCGTTACTGGATAAATCCTGTGGTAAATCAGCCCAAGCTCTAATTGTAAAATTCGAACCTAAAGGGAGTTCATCGAGTTCAAAGGAACGGGGATATTCAATACCATCCTCTATAATTGCACTTTTTGGGGGTATGAATGCCATTTCTGTCGAATGAGAACATTCTAATTGGACGATCAATCCATCGATTGCATTACCATCATTTCGCAATGTCATAGCAATCGAAAGTCTTCCATTTGAGTCAACTTCCTCAACAATATTTTGTAAACTCCAATCAATTTTGGGAGCAATAATTACGGGTACTGAAATTTGTTTAACTAATTCTTTTGTATCAGCATACAGCAAGTCAATGGTAACATTTCCATTTTCAAATGCTAGAACATCTCGATTCGAAGATATAGTAAAAACATCAGTTGTTTTAGATTCAGTCTTCTCTAATTCTACAATCATGGGCTCAATATCTACAATTAAAAAGCTAGGAATGTTGNTTGGTTTAATTTCGAAAATATCTCTGGAATTTCCTTGATTTTCTACGGTGAAATATGATTCACAATTTTCTTCAGGTAATAGTGCCAAACACCCTTCATTAACTAGTTCAATATTTGCTGATCTAATCCACTCGATTTTGGCACTAACATCCGTAGNATAAGTCTTTGAAACAGCCCCAATTGGATATGCTTTTACTCTGACGTCAAATGATCCATAGTATTCATCGGGTGCTTGGAAGNCAACTTCAAAAGTCCGCGCTTCATTTGGTTGGAGTGCAATATTTTCTTTAGCGTCAAAAAGTGCTACTGTCCATCCGTTAAACTCTATTCTATCTGATATCGCAACTTCTGCAATTGGATGGCCAAATTCATCTATGGCTTCAAGTGTAATATCCATTTTATTTTCTAAATTCCCAACATTGCGTATCGTGACGCTTAATCTATCATTCTCGTCTGGATCTAATGTAAGATTTCCACTGGTCGAATCAATTGATAAATTTCTAAATTCACTCATCAATAAATCAAATGACCACTGTGATTGTACATAGTCTAAACTAGAGGTTGCGGTTAAGGTAAACCTTGGTCCAGTATTTAGCAGGGGTGAACCATCAATCACATTTGGAACTTGAACCCAAAAATAGACGTATGATAGTTGGCCAGGAGATAATGTCTCAAATGCATTATTTCCATCAGTCTGATTCATAGTCCAACCCCACTGCCAGGAAGACTGAGTTGACAAACTGTAAGTGACATCATCTGAATAAAAGCCAAAATTTGTTATGTTGACAGCCAAATTGGTTTGTATATTTGCATCAACAATGAACTCAGAAATTCCTTGAACTCCGAATTCAAGATTTGATTGAGGTAAAATCATTACTTCAATATTGATTATTAGGTATTCATCTGTATTGACATCACTTGTTAAGTTCAGACTAAGTTGGCTGTTTTGGTATCCTGAACTAGAGTCACACAATAGAGTAAATTTCACCTGCCGAAGTTGGTTCGGATCGAGTGTGTATTGAATAGGTAGTCCATTAGTGCTTAGGTTAGTATCAATATCTATCAAATTGAGTGAATAAGTTTGGGTATTTTGCCCAGTATTTTGCAGGGTAATAGGGACTTCAAGAGATTCACTTCGGTGAATGATTATTTGTTCTGAAAAATTAACTTCTACAAATGTAGAATCCCTGCTGTCTTCAGCATAAACTAGAGACATAGGTGAAATAATTGTTAGTAACAGAAGTAGAACGACTCTCCTGCACATATACGGGCTAAGAAGTTAATCTCTTGAAATACTCGGATGTTTTGTATCAAAAATAATCATACAGGGTCAGAAATCGCATTTTCCAAATTTCTAAGAGAAAACTCCGCACCACTAATTGGTACCTTAAGGTCAAAATATTCTGCAACAAATGGATCGATTTCTCCAAAGCATCCGACATGAATTCCAGAAACTATGACTTTGGCTGAACGTCCTGCAAGCCAAGGTCCATCTCCGTCGGGAAGTTTCTCGATTACATAATCCTTAGAACCCAAGTCTCGCATGAATGCTTGTACTCTGCCACGGACAGCCGCAAATCCTCCACTTCTTTCAGCAACTAAAAATGCAACTCTGTCACTGTTTTTATGGTCTCTAACTACAGTTCCCAATTCATAAACGCTCTGAGGTAGATTATGGTGTTGATTAGAAGACAGCAACCTGAGTAATCCTGGGGTGAGATACTGTCTTAGAAGAGTGTGGTCGATGGTGATTGGATTGGTGATTCTAGTAACTTCTCCGACAGGTTTGAAACGCACGAAGTTGAATTGGTCATCATCGTTTGAAAGGGTTAGAGATTGAATTTGCATTAGTCCAAGGCCTTGCATTGAATCACGAATCCTCCTTCTTAGGTTTACATCACTTCTAGCAATTGCAGTCATGGGTGCTTTAGGGACATCAGTTCCTAAGTCTTCATAGCCATGCCCAATAGCTATCTCTTCAACTAGATCGATAGGGTGTAAGATATCAAACCTCCATCTCGGCATCTCAATCGAAATTTCATTTCCACTTCGTGAAATAAATCTACCTCCCATCCTATTTACTGCTAGAGAAATCTCATCATCGGTTAATACTCTTCCAAGTAATCCATCTAGTAAGTCACTGGGTAATTTATGTAAAACGGCATTTCCATTTGGATAATTACTTATTTTTCCACTATGGTCGGTAACCTCTACAGATTCAATAGTACCTCCACGCTCCGAAAGTTGTGATGCAATTAGCATTAAACTAGACTCACAAGAACGTAAATCCCAACCGGTTACATCAATAAAGAAGTCACGAGTTTCTTTACCTACAGTTGTATGATTGCCATTAATTATTGGTGGGAAGGACAGAATTGAATTATTGGAATCCATTATCACTGGGAATAAATCAAAACCTTCCAGCAAATGTGCATAATCAATTCCTTTTGGATGACTTTCAAGAATTTGATGAATTGACATTGGTTCTTCCATAGCTAATGGAGTGAATTTGGTATCGCCAGATACCGCTTTTACATGGAATGGTGGCTGTAGATTACTTAAATCATGCACTCCTATAGAGGCTCTTTTTCTTCCTCTCCCAAGAGCGAAATGTAATTTTTCTTGGTGATCCATCAAGGATTTAATGAAAGAATCAATTTCTTCATCATCACCTAACTCAACACCTTTTACAACAGCACCTAAAATTATCGGGCGTATGTCGCGTAACTCAGGGGACACAGTCAGAGAAATGTCCCCTTTTACAACTTCCATGGACGGTTTTGCATCTTCATGATGAATGAAATTTCTAATTGCTCTTGCCAAGGTTTCACCAGAGAGTAAATCCGGCCTGTTTGGAAAAATTTCGATATCCAGTATCTTTTCAGTGCATGAATCAATATCGGTTCCGAGGAGTGGCAATTGGTCCGAAAGAATTTCTATATCGTGAACAAAGCCATGTTTCTCCATTATTTTTTTCAAGAGATTTTGTTCTACTGAAATAGTCGGCATCAAATCACCTCATCTTGTGAACCAGTGTGGTAGTGGACGTTCATATCCTGATAATCTTAAGCCGCTGACAGCAGCAGTNTCATAGTCGAGTGCTCTAAGGTTTTGACGAGTTAAACCATCGATAGAGTCTAAGCCTAAATTCCTAAGTATGTCTGATAAGCCTTGGTTTAAACCTTGAAGCCATAACGCCAAATCCATTGCGTCTTCCATTGGAACTTCACAGCATACAACTTTTATCCCAGTAGCTGAAAGTATTGCCAAATCCTTTGCATCGGCAGAAAAGCCAAGGATGATTCCAGAATCNGTATCGCTACTCGATAGATTTTCTTTACTACTCCTGCCAATTAGTGGAAGTGATGCTGCTTCAGAAATTTCAGAGCCATCTTCAATTTTACAAATCGCTAAATCAGCATTATGGTATGCTGCTCTAACATGCAGAGAATTAACTCTGCCGATGTCATTAAGCATTGCAAATGGTTTTTGTTTGCCACAAAGTGANCGTAAGGCTACTAAAATTCCATCGATTTCTTCTGAATTCATACTTGGAAGTGATGATAAGTCAACAACAAAACCACCGGATTCCTCNATAAAATTAGATATTTCAGAAAGATTAAATTTGTCGATAATCAAGAAATCATTATTTCTAGGATTTCTCCTCACCATGAATGGTTGTTTGTTTAGATGTTGTTCAAGTTCACTTTCGGTATCTTTTGGTAAGACTAAAACTTCTGCATCATCAATAACAGGAATAAGNGGAAGAGGCAGTGCNATTGGNGTATTTTCATTTCCTCTTTCTCCNATCAANGAAACGGTGTCACAAGTAACATAGTGCATTTTTTTTACTTCATCAGTTGGAACTAATCCAATACCCGATAAATCACCTAAAGATGTCAAAGTTTCTCTGTATTGTTCGATTTTTCCTCCACTAGATTCTAAACAAATAGCATCTTTGGGAATTTNATGGTCCTTGTCGTCGAGTAGCTTGTTAATCTCTTTTTGCTCAGCAGCAGTTAGCGGGCGAAGAGAAACACCTTCGGGCGGATTAGGACATCTTCCATTAATGACTATTCGGCCCCCAGTCATTCCAGCACCGGGATCATTTCCAACATCGCCATCAATAACGATTAGGCCCCCAGTCATTCCTCCTCCAATGCGATTTCCAGCATTACCCCTGATAGATAGTAAACCTCCACTCATGCATGAACCAGCATCATTTTCAGTTCCATCAAGGATTGTAATTTTTCCTGATTTCATTGCAAAACCGGCATAATTTCCCGAACTTCTTTCACAGGTGATAATATTTCCATCATTTCCAGCACCAAGAAAAGAACCACAATCTCCTTGAATTGTGAAAGTACCACCTTTTCCAAATGCAGCAACCCAAGAACCTAGTACGCCCAAAGCCCTTAG
>PBXE01000029.1 GCA_002727485.1 Methanobacteriota archaeon
TGGAGCTGATGAAAGAGCGGAGAAGGAAAAGTTCTTGCTCTATATTATGCAAATTGCTAGAGATCATGGTCTAGAATTCTACGATAATAGAATCAGGCAACAACGCTAATCAGTACGGTTTGGGATCTTTAGACCAGTATAACTGGTTGGAGCCAATAGCAAAAAATAAGCTAATTGCTGCAATAATTGCTGAAATTGTTGGTGATAAACTTTCTAATTGCCATGAGAAAAATGCTACAACCAAACCAGTAACTCCTGCCCATAATCCTGACTTCCAAAAACGTAGGACTCCAAGATGTGCTTGAAGTCTGGAAACATCACTAAGCCAAATCTTTGATCTCTTCTCCAATTCCTCATCACTGTAGATTATTGCTTGAGCTAATAGATTCAAAGTTGCATGATAACGCCATATCCATGGCCCTCCACATAATGTTGAGAGTGCTTTAGAATTGGAATATGATGGTGGAGCATTATCTAGCCAAGCTTGTAAAAATCGATGTCGCGTCTGTTCATTGGGGTCATCAAATTCTGCCCATTGACGCTCTAACATCATCAGATTAGCAAGACCTGGTAAACGGTCGCTTTGACACAGTAAATGTTCAGCTAAAGTTCTAGGTTGAGGAAGAAGATACGGCCTTCCTTCAATGATAGCGATAGAATCAATATCGAGGTTTAATCGTGGAAGGCCGACAGTGAATTTACTATGAGGTGCACGCCAAAGAGTATTAGTTTTCAAAGCCGCTTCAATATCATTCATTCTATCATTCCATCTTCTCTCTGTATTAGGAGTAGAAAATTGGTCTAGACTTCTATGAATCATTCCAACAGATTCACTTATTCGAAATCTCATCGAATGGCTTTCTTCTTTACCAAGTAAATTTGAACAAGGATAGATAATAATTCGATCATTGCCTGAAACTGTCCAAATCATACTTGGTAATAGCACATGTTGCTCACTAAGTGCTTGCTTCCATGGTTGATGTCTAGCCATCCTTGATACATCATCTCCAACTTCAAATGGAGAAATTCTAACGATGTGTGTTCCATTTAGATTGAGAAGGATACCATTCAAATCAGATTGAATAATTTCCAACTCTTTTACCTCAGGCCAATCACCCAAAATTTTTCCTTCGGATGGTTGGTTTTCCCACCAATCTTTTTCTAAACAAAAAGTTGTATTCCAAAGATTCAATCTACCAAATGATGTAATGACTTCGCCTTCTAGTGAGTTTTCAAATGGTATTTTCGCAATACCCTTTGGCCACCATTCCGGCTCTTCCATGCCAAGGCGAAGAGTCCCTTATTGACAAAACCTTACATTCCAAGGAAGAACACCATTACCATAACGACAACAGCCATTACAAGGATAATTTGAGTTATTAATCGAGGCTTTTCTTCTTCCTCCACATGCTCAATATCTTCCATGAATAGACTAGTGAATTTTAGTTTATTATTGAATGCTATATTTGAGTTAGAATAATACACTTGAGAGTCTTGCTCGCGTTGTGGCACAAGTCATTGTCAATGGAAACTCCATTGGAGGTGCTGGTAATCCATCAAAGGTTTGGTGGTGGCTCAGCGCTATATGTTTCGCTGTTTTTTTCCTAATGTTAGCAATTGATGATTCGCAATCAGAAATGGAGCAGTATGATGAGTGTATGGATAATGCCGAAGACTGGTTCGAACGTGATATATGTAATTCTACAGATTTTCCTGATGAAAGTATGGGTTATGCCGCATTAGGAGTCGGTAGTTGCTGTTTCTCAATTATCTTTGGACTGATTGCCTTATCGGTAGGCAGTAGTAAGAAGAAGACTGTAATCGTACAACAGATGCCTTACGCTAATCAACCTGTAATTCAACAAGTAATTCAACAACCAATTCAGCAACGACCACAGGGGCAAATGCCTGTTCAACAGCAGGTTCAGCAACAGGTACAACAAAATGTACCACAATCACAAGATAACAAGGCCATGTGGGCTCAAAAAGCACAGAACCTTGAACTTGCTAGGGATTTTGAAGGTGCAGCAGAAATGTATCAAAAAGCCGGACTTTACGCTGAAGCTGGTCGTGTCCGTCAAAGTCATTTAGAAAAAGATGACAAGCCANTGGTACAAATTGGTCAAGTCGGAAATTCTGTTGTCAAAGATTCGGTAGTAATGGGAACTGCTAACCAGTCAAATAACTGTCCTATTTGTGGCTCTTCAATTCAACCAGACTGGAAATTTTGTCCATCNTGTAATTCACCACTTTGAGGTTTTAACATGGAGTTTGCTCAGTATTCACTGGCATTGATTTTTACATTCGCTTTAGTGAGATTCGTCACTGAAAATACAAAATTCCACCTCAGGGCGAAGGGTATTTGGATCCATCATTGGATACTAGCCGCAATAGCAATGATTGTAATTTACGCAATGAATATTGATAATCCAATTATTTGGGGTTGCTTAACTGGTGTCGCTCTAGAAGGCCTTAGAAGAAAGAATTGGTCGATTAAAGATTCCAAGAAAAAGTCGGCATAATCCCTTTATGCACCTACTTTGACTTCTGCACATGGAGGAGATTGAGTGGTTGAAAGATATGCTTTCGCGTGAACTCGAAGTTCGCCCTCCGATGAATGATAAAAAAGAAGCAAAACTNCTCGCAGGTAATTGTGTAACGCTTTATGATGGATTAAGCATTATTGGATATGCTGAAATGAGAAAAGTGGGTAGTCATACAGAAATCTCTACTGTTTTGGTCGAACCTTCACAACGAAACAAAGGAGTAGGAAAAANATTGATTTTGAAAGCGGTAAAAAGTATCGAGAATGGTAAAATCCTNTGTTGTACAAAAAATCCAGCGATGGCAAAAGTACTGCAAAATTTAGATTTCAAATCAATCGGTTGGCCTGGTTTTTGGACTGCAACCGTCCTAACATTCAATACATTTGCAAGATTATTCTCTATGCTAATTCGCTTTGAGTTTAGAAGAATATGGCAACAAGGAAAGGGTATCCACAAATATGAGCGATATGAATTAATTAAGTAATTCAAACATTAAGAACAGTCTTCTCCAGGAAATCCCCAACAACCGCAGAACATATCTTGCAATATATAATCGTCAAATACGGCCATAGATATGATTACTACAATAATATGGAAAAAGACCCAAACAAAAATTTGACTAGAGTCAATGTTCGAATTAAACAGCGATATTAGCCAGATGATGATATTAATTGGGACCCCCATCGTGCTTAGGAAAAAAATAGCAACTCCTGATGATTCCCATATTGTATCGTCATGCGACGCACAGGAGTCAGGTGCAATGTTGTATCCGAGAAATGCAAAAAAACCCCCAATAACCGCCATAACCATAAGAATTTTACAAAATAATTTATGAAAATCATTGGGACTTAATACATATTGATTGGCTAGTGCCTTTTCCAAGTTATCGTCGATTATTTTTTGCTTNTCTTCCTCACTTATGTCTTCGCCTGATTCNAGTCTTTGATTAATTTCTTCGAGACTTAAACGATAGACTTCTGACTGCAACTCATCCTTAAGATTCTTATTGATGTCATTTACTTCTTTGTCAAGATATTTATTTTTCCAATCCTTCATAGCTTGTGAACGTGGTTGGAAATTAGATTTATTGTCTGACTGTTTCACTTCATCATCAAGTTTAGTTCCAGTCATGGAATGTGGNATAAATNTTGAATAATAAATTATATGCCAACAAAGAATATCAATTATCAAGACAAACATCATCGATCCATTCTGCAAATTTGTTTAGACACTGTTTTGTCTCTGGAATAAAATTTCCAAACAACCACCAATCGTGAAACATTGTTGGCCATATATCAAGTTCAATTTCAACACCATCTTTGGAGGCTTTTTCCCCGATTACTTTTGAGTCATCTAGTAGTATTTCGTTNTCACCGGTCATTATTAGCATCCTTGGAAGCCCTGTAAAATCACCATATGCAGGTGATATGTAAGGCTCATTTTTACTGACTGAACTTGGAACATAATAATTTGAGCAATCTTTAGTCATTTGATGAACGAACATTGGATCTGCTTTTGCCTTAGAAAAATAACTCTCCGCTTCACAATTCAAATCAGTCCAAGGCGAGAATAATACCGCACCGTCTGGCAATCTTTCTTCATTATCTCGCAGATATATCATAAGAGCAAGACAAAGTCCTCCTCCAGCAGAATCGCCAGATAAAACAATTTTCGATTTTGGATTTCTAGATGTAATTTCTCGCCATGCAGTCAATGCATCATCTAATGCTGCAGGATATGGATGTTCAGGTGCTAAACGATAATCTACCGAATGACAAATAGAACCAGTAATTTTTGACATGTTAGTCAAACCGACTTTATGAGTTGTTAAAGAAGAACCAAAACAATATCCTCCACCGTGAAAAAATACAATCAATGTATCTGATTTAGCTTTCTTCTTGGGTGTGAAAGTAACGCCAGAAACTCCATCAAAGACATCGCGATTTACCTTTACTCCAAAAGGTGCAAAAAACTTCGCGCCCAACCAGGAAAGTGGATGAACATAGAATCGAATAATTTTAGCAGATGGCCTAAAAATACGGTATAGCAGTTTATTGGGACGGATTAGCGCCGAAACTAAACTACCACGTAAACTCAACAAAACGCCTCTTAATCAAAACAAACCATATACCCCTATTGAATGCTACTGAGGAGTTTAGTTGACAACAGCAGGCATGGAAGAATGATGCAGATTAATGCGTAAGTTGCCATTAGAATCAACTACATATCCAAAAGTAAATTCGACTTTTACTTCCTCTCCTTCCGGNGAGGTAAAGAAATAATTGCCTAATGCAAGAGCATTTGATTCATTAATTACTATACCTGAATTTTCAAANCGAACTTTAGTCCAGCCTTTAATTGCGAATCCTTTGTCTTCNGGACATGCATTATTGCTTGCAACAAAATAAGATAGTGCGCCTTCAAATGTCGGCCGGAATTGTTGCTTGACTGCGAGAGTTGGTTTGAATAAAACCTCTCCTAAACCATAAGCATATAATGAATTGATGTGGTCTTTTGCTCTTTGAACGAAGTCAGAACCATTACTGTGTGCCGCTGCTATCTCAACTATTCCTTGGCCCCAAGCATGTTGTGCTTCTTCAATATCTGATTCACTAATCATAACAATGCCATCTCTATACAATGGTTAAATCGGCGCCTTATCAATTTCTTGTAATGTATAGGCTTTAGAAATATGATTGCTACTATTCAAACTAAAACAAATCCAATATTCATCAATAGAATGGNNATTGTTAGTAAAACACTAGTTCTGTGAAGTAGATTAAATTTCTTTTTATTTCCTTCATCAGTAGCACGATTAGTTGCCGGNATAATAGCATAACANATAAACGCGAAAATAGCGGTCAAGCCAGCAATACCATAGTGCACATTACTAGGATTATTATGCTGGTAGAGATCTACAATTGTTGCAATTCCTAATATGCCCAAAAATATGAAAAATTTAGGCCATAATGCCCTAATCACAGTGCTAACTTGTTCAGATTCTAATTTCTTGAATAAAGTTGGAGCAACAATTGCNGTTTGAAGTATAATTAAGCCGACAATCATTCCGGGGAAATAGAAGTGCATGGAACTTCTAAACCAATCCAATTTAAAAATCCGAGTGATTTCTACATTATCAAAATCTATTGCAATAACTTAGAAATATCGATAATTGGAGACACGCGTTGATTAATTAAATCCAAAATTGAATTTAGTTCGCTTTCATCAACCGCTTCCACTCTCATTACTAGAATTGGTTCTGTGTTGGATTTTCGAGCAAGGAACCAACCGGTCTGCTCCCTGGTGGACTGTGAAGTAAAACGTACCCTTACTCCATCAATAGTTGATGCTTCATAATCAGTAAATGCTTGGCGGATAGATTCGACTGTGTCAATTTTCTTTTCCTCGGGACATGGAACCTTTACTTCTCCGGTAGTAGGAAGGTTTGGTGCTAATCTGTTGAGTTCGTCACTGAATTTAGAATCATTCTTGCGAGACCAAAGTTCTAGAATTCTTGCTGCATTGTAAAGTGAACAATCAAAGCCGTACCAACCNCGATCGGCCATGAATATATGTCCACTCATTTCAGCAGCCATCAGGGCATCGGGATTTTCTGCTAACACACGTTTCATGAAAGAGTGTCCAGTTTTTGCCATCATAGGTCGTCCACCTGCTGCAAGTATCGCCTTCTCAACATTCATTGAACATTTAACATCATAAATCAGCAAATCTTTTCCTTNTTCAGAACCAACGACATCATCCGCAAGTAAGGCGATTAAGCGGTCTGGATAAACAAATTCTCCATTCTCATCGACTGCTCCCAAACGATCTCCGTCTCCATCAGCACCAAGGCCGAACTCACAACCGTTTTCAACAACAGCATTTCCTAAATCAACCATGTTCTTCGGCCTTGTTGGGTCTGCACCATGGTTGGGTTCACTTGAATCCCAGTCACAATACAAATCTATATGTTCGCAACCCATCATGTCGAGCAATTTACTCATTGCAGGNCCNGGGACTGCATTNCCACAATCAACGGCAACTTTGACACTGCGAGAANGTTTTCCTGTTGACTCAATTATCGCTTCAAGATAATTATCTAAATGAGGAGTATCGATAATTTCGCCTTGNCCATCAACAAAATTTCCCTCGAGAAAGACTTGTTTCAGTTCTTGAATTTCTTCACCGGCAAGAGGAAGAGTACCCCTGCACATCTTGAATCCGTTGTGTGTTGGCATTGGTAAATGACTTGCAGTAACCATTACTCCTCCGTCAACTGGNAGAGTCCAACATGCGTGATAAACGCACCCTGTTGAAACGATACCGAGGTCTAAAACCTGAACTCCAGAGTCAACTAATCCGCGCATTAGTTCACTTGCTAATGCTGGAGTTGAATCTCTTATATCACGGCCGACTGCAAATGTTTGACAATCAAGATATGTTGCCATTGCACGGCCTAAACGGTAAGCAAATTTCGGAGTTAATTCCCCTGTCCCATCACCATTTGCAAGCCCACGTATATCATATGCTTTGAAACACTGCTGTGGCCACTCGTCCATGCTAATGCTAAAGCATAATACATTTCAATAATGCCNTTATTTTCTAAANANACCAATTANGATAAATGANAATGCTAGAAGTGAGAACGTTTCTAAAATCAAATCATATTTTGAGGCAAAAAAGAGTGTCAGAACAAGTGGTGGGGTAGAGTAAGTGAGAAGTTTTGGCCAAGTCAAAATCCCTTTNGGGACTTCATCAAAATATGGNGANCCTGGCATTATATCACTTATCTTGTTCCTTGAACTACAATCTCGACTAATGCACCTGCTGGNAGTGCTGCTGCTGCAAAAGCAGCCCTTGCTGGCTTAATTTCTACTGAGTCAATCCAAGCCCCATAGACTTCATTCATTGCTGCAAAGTCATCAATATCTGCTAGAAGAATTTGAGCAAAACAAATGTTCTCTCTNGTTANGTTTGCAGCCTCAAGTAATGAATCTATTTTGTCTAATGATCCTTGAGTTTGTGATTTAACATCTTCAAACTCTACTGCAATTTGACCTGAAAGCCAAAACATACCATTCGATTGTACTCCAGCAGAATATGGGCCATACTTTGCTGCGCCGGGAAGTTCGATACCTTGTTTGTCCATGATGATGCGTTGAGGTGGAAGACCTTCAACTTGGCGAATGGCCGATGGTTTGAGGGTGGAGNAAACTGTGGACTGTTCATGCGGACATGTTGGGTTCTCGACCATCCTGCCCATGTTCGCTTACTTGCGCCATTCATGCGTGCAGGTCAANGCAGTGATGTAATTATTGCAACTAANCGAATTGAAGTAANNAATCTAATCGAGCAAGGAGATGGTCATATCCCTAGACGTCAGATACACTGGGTTGAACGACCTGTAGGAAATTCAAGAAGACGGAAAGCATTGGCTAGGTGGCGTTCGAGTAATAACTTTCTAGCCAATTGTTGTAAATCTGATGACCCAATTGAAAGAATCGTAAGCATAGGTGCTCCAATTGAACTTATGGCTTGGCGCTCGCCTTTCTTGAAACGAAAGATCAAATCGATCAAACATAGATGGTATGTCAGCGACACAGAAGTAAATCACTTAGCACATAAATTGGCAAAAAAGCAGGCTACAGATTTTGTTTTACCCACACATTGGGATGAAAATTTAGANGGGGGATTTTTACAAAGTATTTCTAAAACTAATGTTCATCGCTTGGATGGTTTGCACGGTCATGTTCACTTACGCCCTTCAATACGCCCTTCAAATGTTAGTGACCCTCCTAGAATTTTAGTTCGAAATCTCAAAGGTGGAGGTATTCATGATGATGAAGAAATAATTGAAATTCCCTTCGAAACCTTTGATGGCCTTATGATTACTAATGCTGATGAAGACCAATACCAAGGAAAAGCATGGCTATTGGATAGGGAGGCTGGAAGCCATGATGGAGTGATTACGCAGTCAGTGACTTTCGCTAGTGAAGCAGCATTAATGGGAACTCCAACTTTACTGATTAGTCGAGCAAAAAGAGGCTTTCTTAACCGTTTAGAACAAGATGGATATCCACTATTTAGGTGGCAAAAAGAGTGTCAAGGCGATGATTGGAAAAACCTACAAGCACAATTCCTTGCAGGAATTCATTTAACAGATGCAATCGATACTGAAGCATGGCCCAATGCTAAACAACAATTAGCAGATCTTCTCTCCATGGAACTCATAGATTAAACCAGTTTTTGATAATCTGCATGTGGTCTCCGGCTAATTCTAACTCTCCTGATAACACATAATCTAGAGGCCAAAATTTTGCATCTTGAGCGTCGTCTCCTGCAACTGGTTGTTGTTCTTCACTAACAGATATGGAGTACACTACACTAACGATATGCTTGCGTGGATCTCGTTTAGGGTCTCCCATTACCATCAGTAATTCTGGATTTTTACCTTCGAGTCCTGTTTCTTCAAATAATTCTCTAACCGCAGCTAATTCTGGGTCTTCATCTCGCTCAACAAAGCCGCCCGGCAAAGCCCAAGCGCCCTGCATTGGAGGATGCTTTCTTTGTATCAAAAGTATGTTTTCTCCGCGCTTAACTGCAGCGTCCGCTGCTAAAGCAGGGTTTAGCCAGCCATTGCACTCATCACAAGTTGCCAATGTATCATTCTCCATATCTACGCTTTCTCTCTTGGAAGGTTTTCACCGCNCTGAGTAAATCCTTCTTTTGGAATGATGGCCAATACACATCGGTGAAATAAAGTTCAGAGTAAGCCATTTGCCATAACAAGAAATTGGAAATTCTCTCTTCACCACTTGTTCTAATTACTAAATCTGGGTCAGGCATTTCACCAGTATACAACCTTTGAGAAACAGCCTTCTCATCTATCTTTTCTAGAGGTAAATCTCCTGCTGCATGCTCCTCAGCAATTGATTGGATTGCATTTAGCATCTCCTCTCTACTACCATAAGCAAGACAAACTGTAAAGACAAACTCGTCATAACTTTCCGTTTTCTTTTCCGCATAATCAATCGCATCTGTTACTAATTTTGGAAGTAATTCTCTTCGCCCGATTACCTGAACTTTTACTTTATTGTCATGAATTCGTTCATCATCTGCAATATCTCTCAGCCCTTCGTCATAAAGTTTGAACAATANATCNANTTCNTNTTTNGGACGATTAAGATTCTCTGTAGAAAGAGCNTAAACTGTGAGCCATGGNATCTTTAATTCTANNACCCAGTCAAGTACTTTCTCNANTTTCTGTTTNCCAATNCTNTGCCCCANTCCAGTNGCAATATTNCTNCGCCAAGCAAAACGTCGATTACCNTCCATGATNATTGCNAANTGNTCAACTTTNATTGGNTGNTCCATGACTTCTTTGAGGAGTTTTGNCTCNACCGCTTGGCCAAGTACATCTCCCATTCTCTCAGAGATTCCCATGTCTGCCCCNNCTACTCCATGAAGNGAGAGTGTATGATTTCATCCCTTCCAAGTTGGCTAATTTTGAAACCATTATCATCATCAACTATCGATTATTGCCTATTCCATGCGACTTTATCATAACCCGCGTTGTTCTAAATCTCGCCAAGCGGTTGCTCTACTCTCTGAAAGCGGAATCGAATTTGAAGAATATCGATATTTGGACCTCGGAATTGCTGAAGAAGATCTAGAAATTCTTTCTTCTCTTGAAGGGATAATTAGGACAAATGAAAAGGAATTTAAGGAAAATAAATTCGATATTAATGATATTAATGCAGTGAGAGAAGCACTCCTTTCTATTCCCAAACTACTCCAAAGGCCAGTATTAATCAAATCAGAAAATGCAGTTATTGGCCGCCCTCCAGAGAATGTAAAATCTCTTTTATGAGTATTTATAGACAAAATTTGCATCCCATTTAGCCTAAAAGGACAATTTAACTTGGTTAAATCCAAATATCATTTTGGGCAGTTAAGTCGCCACTGGCCTCGCCAGTGTTAACTACGCCTTTTGGCTCGACAAGCATTACTTTACATTCCTGCTCAGCATATGGCTTATGTTGCACTCCTCTTGGTACAACATACATTTCACCTTGATTCAATTCAATCGTTTCACTCTCAAATTCAATGAACATTTTACCTTCTACAACAATGAATACTTCGTCTGTATCACTGTGATTATGCCAAACAAACTCGCCTTCAATCTTGACCAATTTGAATTGATAATCATTCATTTCAGCAATTACTTTTGGAGTCCAATGCTCGGAAAATTTTGAAAATTTATCTTGGAAATTAATCACTACCACGCGCTCACCAGTTGACGGTTAGAGCAAGAGTTTAATTCACTTTTGAGTGATTAGTCTCTTCTAGTAATTGCAACAAATGCACTAATCAATGCAATAATTGAAAATACCGCTGTAAACCCTGGTAGGGATAACATGTTAGGAGTATCTCCAGTATACATATCGACATAATTATCGTGAAGTTCAACGCATGTGAAGTAAAGGTCGGTAGTATCTGGTGAATAAATAGTGATTGAGTCTCCGTTGTTAACATATCCATTGTCATCGTTATCTACCCAAGAGGCATTCCAATTCTTTCCATTACTGTCGGTGAAGCCTACAGCGAAAGAGTCCATCTCATCAAGAGGAATTGTCAGCAATACGCTCAGTCCCTCTTTGTCAGTATTCGTCATATCACCACAGTGACCCTCTTCAGTAATATTATCATATGCAGAGTCGACATTGGTTATTCTCAATTCTAATTCAGATGCGCTAATGTCGTGTTCTGAGTATCCAGAAATAATCATTGAAGATGTAAATCCGTCTGCAATAGCATTTGTTGTATCCCAATCAAAGGTGCCGTAGGAACTGCCTGTTTGCATATATTCATCAGAATAATTCGGGCAATCTCCAGGATTTCCATCATTGACCAATGCCATGTTAATATCATCGGATGCATCGTCAGGAGTTTCACAATGGAACATTACGTCAGAAATGCCATCGCCATCAAAGTCAACGGCTTCATCAGATTGGTCAGCACAATCGGCAATATCATCATTTACGCGCGTGAAAATAATCCATTGTGAACCATATTCTACTTCTCCATCATCGCCCATTACGCCATCTTCGCCGCAATCAAACATGTGAATCGAGCTACTAGTGGTCATTAGGTTCAAATCTGCTGCACCCCAAGACCATTCTCCGTCAGCGTCTTCAACTGTATTCAAATCTACTTCAAACCAATTTGCCATGACAATTGTAGTCGAACCATTTGTTGCGGTTAATGAAAGCAGAGTCCATCCGGAACCAGGGCTTAATTGAGTTGCAGAAATTTCCATACTACAATAGTCTGCATCGGTTGGATCTCCAAATGTCATATTGACATAAGCAATTCCGTCCAATGATCCATCTAGGCCTTCCATTGTAGCACTAGTAGGCATTGGCCCATCATCTTCATCAGAATCGCCACATGCTGTTCCATCCAAAGTTGGGAGTGGCATATCACCATCGACTTCAACTTCCAGATCAGGTTCATCAGCAGCATTAGGGCAATCATAAGAGCCATCATTAACTACACTCATTGAAACTGTAGTTGAATCATCATCATTACAATCAAACCAGTTATCTTCAGTTCCATCACCGTCGAAATCTTGTGGTTCGTCAGAACCATCGCCACAGTCTTCAGTTCCATCATTAACTAATGCAAAGTCTATCTCTGTATCAGGTGAACCTCCAACGGTTGAGCTACACCAGAAAGTCTGGCTTCCCGAGTCATCATCGTCACTGCCAAATTCATCGCATATATCAGAAACTTCAGAATAATTATCTCTTAAGATTAATTTATATTCCGTGGAGGTTATATCTCCAGAATCATCTTCTTCCGATGTGATTAAATGAAGATTTATCATATTTTCAAACCATGGATGAGATCCTGTCGGTGAAGGAGTAAATGTAATTGTATCATAGCCCATGCTTGCAGATAATCCAGCATCTTCATCGTTAATATGGTACATCATCATTGATCTAGTATCAGTACCATCATACTCAACGATCCTATCGAAATTTACCATCACCAATGTTCCGTCATCTGAAGGCATTAAACCTGAAATTCGCATAGTTGTGCCCATTTCACTCAATGTTCCACACATTCCTGAAGCATCCATCTCTAATGCATCCATAAATTCCATCATTGGTAAAAATTCAAACATCTCACAACCTCCTTCATCTGGATTTTCTTCACAGTATTCGGTTACAAATTCAAGACAAGCCTCTGATTCTTCATCTTCGCACTCGGGTGCAAAACATGGGCTGTCAGTATCTCCTGGCTCATTAGGGAATGGACATTCATCCCCACCGTCGCCAGTTCCATCTCCTTCACCAGTTCCATCTCCGTCGCCAGTTCCATCTCCTTCACCAGTTCCATCTCCGTCGCCAGTTCCATCTCCGTCACCAGTTCCATCTCCGTCACCAGTTCCATCTGAAACTGCATCCGTACAGGAAAAGGTTGCTTGGTCAAAAACAACTGCAGGTAGATGTCCTGAGCCGGTTAGTGATTCGTTATCCTCAAACACCACCATTGGGTGCACAAAGTCAATTATATCCGACATTGTATGATAAGCAAACATCTCTAATTGGATATTTGGGGATGCGCTATTTTTTACCGACCAACTAGTAATTTCATGGAAATCGCCAGCATTTCCACCTGAAGAATTAACCCATGTTTGGTACACATCTGAAACATGTCCTTCTTCAACTGAACAAATCAGTTCGAGTAGGTAAGGGGATTCATTAGCCATCGGGGGTGCTGGGAAATGAAGATATAATGGGCCATTTTCCTCAATTATTTCTGGGGCGTATGAACCAGATTGAATATAAACGAAAAGAGCGCCATTCGGCATCTCTGTGGAATTGCCGCCACCATCGCCTGAAGAGTCCCCAGTACCATCACCGGTAGTGTCCCCAGGGTCTTCAGTTTCATCTTCTTCATTCGTTGTACATCCAGCCAAAGAGGCAGAAATCAGCATAAAAATCACAAAAAACAGGTATTTTCGCATAGTTTGTACAAAGCGAACTAGCACATAAGGTCTACGGAAGAAAAAAATGGAGGTCCTTTTTATCCGAAAACCTTCTCTTCAATTTCAGTATTATTTATTCTAACTTCAACCCATTGTATTTTTTTGGCAATAACTGCTGCTTTGACTCTTCTTTGATTTTTGTTTAGTTTTGATTTGCCGCTCTTAACCTCGATGAATTTTATCTCTACTTCATCATCGCCATCAAGCCCCTTGAAGCCAATAAAATCAATCGGATTACCGAGGAAATTTAATTCCTTAACACTGTTTACTGCGTCCATAGACCATGGGGCAATNGTTTCACTAATCTGGCCTTTAATTGTACTTCTTTGACGTTCATTAGAATCTTTTCTGGCTGCCTTAATCTGTCCTTCATGTTCTAATTTAAGCCTATTAATCTCCATGTATTTTCTAAACAATTCTCTGACGAGAATGATAATGATCACAAATGAAACTACCAAAATTAATATCGATTCCATCTCTAGTTTGGCCATGGTTAACGATTGTGCCAACCGTTTGTAAACTTGTTTGAGCCAAATTTCACTTGTGAAAATTAATAGTAAGTTAATTGAAGACTGGCAAAGTGGTCGGTTCATGCGAGTCAAGGCCATCTCTATGGTTGTCCTTATGATTACGTTTTCTTTAGTAGGCTGCTTATCAAATGAAGAACCATTTGAAGAACCAATAGTAGAAGTCATAGAAGACCCAAGAATATTTGTTACCGATAAAACAGGCAATGCNACTGATNTTGCACCTTTAGACATGATATTTCAGTTCAGTGATGTTGGTGAAACTGGAAAAGAACCTAGTATTGGAGTTACCTCTAGTGGATGTATATTCTTCATTGCAATGGAGAAAGTAATGCGTTCGTGTGATGCTGGTGAGGCTTGGGTTGAAACCCAAGACCCTGTCCAATGTTCACCTACAACTAGTGACCCTTATGGATGGGTCGACCCAATTACTGATAGAATATTCAATGTGCAAATGATNGGTCTAGAAACCTCATGGATTTGCTGGAGTGATGATGATGGTGAATCTTGGTTAGGCAATCCTCACGATTCAGGAACTACTCCAATCAANGACCACATCAAGTTGGCCAGTGGACCTTGGACCAGTTCAGGTTACGGCTTGGTCGGTCAAATCACTGGTAGCACAATATATGAAACAGCTGTTTACTATTGTTACAACAAACTTGCTGGAATCTTCTGTTTCACAAGTTTNGATGGTGGAGCAACCTTTGAAGCAGGTGGACAGATTATTGGATTAGCGACGACTAATGGTGGATTGCATGGAGCGATTTCTACTGCNCCTGACGGAACTGTATATGTCACTCCTAGAGTTGCAACTCCAACTGTCATAGTNTCCAAAGACAANGGTTTNAATTGGTTTGAAAGGTCTATGGGAGGGGATGTAGGAACTCCAAATCCAAGAAAGAATTCTGAAGTCTCCACTGATACTGCATCTAATGCATATCACATNTGGACTGGCGCAGATGAAGGAGTTTACATGTCNCGTTCAATCGATTCAGGAGAAACTTGGGAACAAGAGAGCATTAGAATTTCCCCGTCTCAGGTAATCTCTTCTGTATTTCCACAAACCGACGCTGGCGACCCAGGAAGAATTGCTGTAACCTATCTAGGCAGTGAAAATTCCGAAATGATTGGNCAACCTGATATCGATGGTAATGGTTGGAANGGTAATGCNCACTATGCACCAAATAATGCAACTTATCACCTCTACATTACATACAGCCTGAACGCTTTGGATGAAAATCCAATTTTCCACACTTACAGGGTNACTGATGACCCNGTNCAAGTNGGTTCAATCTGTCTGAANTCTGGCGATTGTAGAGATATAGGAGGATCTAATAGAAATCTATTGGACTTTAATGACCTACACATCGATAGGGAAGGAAGAGTCTATGTTGCATTCGCTGATGGATGTACTGGAAACTGTGCAACAAGCAATAACTCAACAGCATCTGACTCAAGAGACGGTCGCGGTTCTGTTTACTACTTAGCAAGCGGTCCAAGTCTACTTGAGGCATTTGACCAAATGTCACCTATTCTTGCGACCACCAGTAGTGCCGAGGTGCACAAACCTTGTCAAGCAGATGTCTGCCGTAATGGTGAAAATCGGGAAGAAGATTCTACTGAATTAGATAATTGAATGGTTGAAAATCATGCAAAATGACATGCTTGATGATTCTTCAATGCCTCAAGTGGTAATTCTAGCCGGTGGCTTAGGTACTAGACTAGGAAAAATGACTGAAAAAATTCCAAAGTCGCTGATTGAAGTATCTGGAAAACCAATTCTAACACATATTTTAGATTGGGTAAAAGGGCAAGGTTGCAACAAAGTATTAGTCTTAACAGGACATTTAGGTGAAATGTTTGAACAATTCGAGTATGATGGTTTATCGGTAACATTTCACAAGGAACCTGAACAATTAGGAACCGGTGGTGCTCTTTCCAATGCTATTGATTTACTAGAAGATGAGTTCATTCTATTATGGGGTGATGACTTGCATCCTATCGATTATAATCAATTATTACAAACCCATAGACAAGGAAGTTTGCTAACAATGACTGTTACGCAAGAGCATCAAATAATGAATTTAATGCACAAAGACGGATATGTTACTAACTACGATAAAACCACTGAAAAAAATAACTTCAATGGTTATGAGGCTGGAACAAGTATCGTCTCAAAAAAAGTTGTTGAACAGTTTATCAGAAATGGAAAGTGGAGTTGGGAGAAGACGGTATATCCGGCAATGTCTGGAAAAATTAGAGCTCATTTTGATGATACTAAATTCTGGGATATGGGAACTCCAGAGCGCCTTAGAAAATTAGAGGATTTCCTCGACAGTCGGGCCATTTGAACTGTTCACTAAAGGTAGGTTTGGTAATACTGAATCACTATCAACTAAGACTAGAATCATACCTCCAAAACCTCCACCCATCATTCTAGCCCCAAGTACCCCTCCGGTATTTTGTAACTGTTCAACCAAAGTATCGACTTCCGGCGTACTAACTCCAATCATAGTCAAATATTCATGGGTTCGATTGAGGAGTTTACCTAATTCTTTTGGCGAAGCAGTCAATGCTTTTTTCACTCTTTCATTCTCTTGTTGGACAAAATTTTCTTGATTACTTTGATCATATTCTGTTTCAGATAGTTTCCGATTTATTCCTGAATCAACTAGTTTGAACTTCCAATCTTTCGGCATTGGAATAGATTTGACCGATAATTGAGAAAAATCAATCAAACTTGCATGGTTTAATTTTCCATATATCATTGCCATTTGGTCTAATAGGCCACAAGGAGTTTTGAGTATTTCATGTTCTATTCTTTGGGCTTCTTTACAGGCCGAAAGTTCGTCAATCGAGTCGTTGACTGCTAAAACAATTGCAAGACAAAGGGCTGCAGAGGAGGACATTCCTTTGCCGATTGGAATATCACTTTGAATTTTAATTTCTGCAGGCCATCCACCAGCACAACGCCATAGTTCTATGACGGTCTCATCTCCTAAGTAATCAGAATCAGTTCTTTTCGCGGTTAATTCAAGATAAAAATCCACTGCAAAAGGAAGTGCTAAGCCATCAGCATAATCGGTATGCTCACCGATAATATTGACCCTTGCAGGAACTCTAACACGGCGATGCATAGTTCAACCAATAAGCAGACGTATATTGTTTAGACGATTGTTAAACAATTACTCAATATCCTCGAGTTCTATGAAAGGAACGATAACATAATCATAAACAATTAACTCAATCTTGTAAGAAACCTCTTCGCCATTATCTTCTCTATCACAAGTAAATCCTGGAGCATTTCCTGCTTCTGCATCGACAGTGATATCCAAGGAATATGCGCCAAGTCCTGCCCCATCAGAATCGATTTGTTGTACTATTTCAGACTCTGAAAGTAATACTATTTCGCCAACCATTGAGTCATTATACCAAATAGATTCTATTGTATGTGATGCTGGGGC